>NZ_CACWVY010000039.1 GCF_902764455.1 uncultured Methanobrevibacter sp. | reverse complement strand
ATGAAAAGAAACCTGTCATTTAATGAAAGAAAAAGTGAAAAGATAAACTCTTTTTTTAATATAAAATGTGTCTAACCAGTGACATTTTTAACAGTGCCATCTTCTTCCGGGGGATTATATATTAACTGCAATCAATCCTGTTAATGGTGAAATGTCTTCTAATAAAATTGTTGTACTAAATACTATGTATGCTTCAGATGTTGTAAAATTTTATAAAAATGATACTCAATTTTATGTTCATCTGGTAAATGGTGAAGGCAATCCATTAGCCAATGAAAATGTTGATTTTAATATAAATGGTGTATTCTATACCCGTACCACTAATGAAGAGGGTACTGCCAGGTTGAATATTAATCTTAATCCTGGAAACTATATTATTTCCACTATAAACACAATTAATGGCGAAATATATTCTAATAATATTGAAGTATTGCCTACAATAACTGCCACTGATTTAAATATGCGTTATAGGGACGGCAATAAATTTACTGCACATCTTCTTGATGATATGGGCAATCCATTAGCTTATAGTGATGTTATATTTAATATTAATGGGGTATTATATACTAGAGTATCCGATAATGATGGAAATGCATATTTAAATATTAACCTTAACACGGGTGAATATATTATCACTGCCACTAATTATAATGGTTTATCAGTTTCCAATAATATTAAAATTGATAAATCTCTTGCTATTATTGAAGCTTCTGATGCTCATGCGGTTGCAGGTGTTGATCGGGAGTATGCTGTCACATTGGTTGGTTTAAATAATAATACTATTCCTATGGCGGATATTAATTTCAGGTATAATGGTGTTGATATTAAATGTGTTACTGATGAAAATGGTAAAGCCAAAGTTATTATTTCCAATCTTTATGAAGGCAGATACTCTTTGGAATATGAATTTAAAGGAAATTCTAATTATTATCCATTTAAATCATCATCTACATTAGTAGTATCTAATCCGACTAATATTTTAACTGGAAAAGATTTAAAAATGATTTATCGGGATGGATCTAAATTTTATGTTACTTTAACTGATTTAAAATCAGTCCCTATGGTTAATGAAACTATTACATTTAATTTAATGGGTAAGTCATATGACAGTATTACTGATGTCAATGGTGTTGCTAGTTTGGATATTGGTCTATTCCCTGGCACTTATGAAATTTCATATAGCTATTCCAATGCTGATGATATGAATTATAATAAAGGATCAAATACTATTATTGTCTCAAAAATTCCTGCTTATTTATCTACTAATGATTTAGTCTTTTTTTACACTGATAGTGAAGCATTTACTGCAGTTTTAACCGATGCCAATAATAGTCCATTGGACGGTATTGATGTTACATTTAATATTCGTGGTAAATCATATACCCGAACCACTAATGCTTCAGGTGTTGCTAGTTTAAATATTAATCTGCCTGTGGGATATTATGATATTAAAACTTCCTTGGATAATCCATTATATGCCGCAAACAGTAGATCCAATCATATTCTGGTTGATGGTGCTATTTTTATTGCTTATGATGTAACTGTGTATTTGGACTTATATAAGGATTATTCAGTAACTGTATTGGATGCATATGAAAATCCAATTTCAAATGCGGACATCGAATTCATATTTAATGGCATATCAAAACATGCAAGGACAGATGCTGATGGTATTGCTACTATTTCTATTGGTGGTTTACCTGAAGGAGAGTATCCAATTGTTTATAAATATGCCGAAAGAAATACTGCTGGCTGTTCATATATTTTTGTATCAGAAAAGGTATTGTATACTAAAAATAAGATTTCAAATTTAGCACCGTATTTATCAGATTCCATTAATTGTCCGGTTTCAAATGCCGAGATTGTTGCACTTGCAGAAAAATTGACCAAAGGTTTAACAAATCCTACCGATAAGGCAAGGGCATTATTTAATTATGTGCGGGATAAAATTTCTTATGATTACTATTACGATACTTATTATGGTGGTTTAGGAACATTACATGCAGGTCATGGAAATTGTGTTGACCAGGCTCATTTGGTCGTTGCTTTATATAGGGCTTCAGGCCTTCCTGCTAGATATGTCCATGGAAAATGTGATTTTGGTGATGAGTTTACTGGTCATGTGTGGTCTCAAGTGTTGATTGGTGATACATGGATTGTTGGTGATACAATAAATCGTAGAAACTCGTTGGGTGAAGTTGTTAATTGGAATAATTATAATTATAAATTTATTGCATATTATCAAAGTCTTCCATTCTAATTAACTTCTTTTTTTCTTTTTTTTTCAAATAGCTAATAATTTATAATAGTTTTAATATAATATTAATCACTTAACTAATGTGGAACAATATTATGGGAACTAAAAAATATACTAAGGTGGCTGTTGGAGGTACTTTTGATAAGTTTCATGACGGTCATAAGAAATTACTATCAACTGCTTTTGAATTAGGCGATCAGATAGAAATTGGAGTAACTTCTGATGCTTTTGGTGGTTTAAAAGGGGATATTGATTCATGTAAAGAGAGAATGAACAATTTAAAGTTGTTTTTTAGTGATAAATCTAATTTTAATGTTGTACCATTAGAAGACCCTTTTGGAACAACTATTTATGAGGAAGATTTTGACGCGATTGTTGTCAGTGAAGAAACTGAACCTACTGCTTTAAAAATCAATAAAATTAGATTATCTAAGGGTATGGAACCTCTTGATATTGTTGTTGTTAGTTTTGTATTGGCTGAAGATGGAAATCCAATTTCTTCTACCAGAATTCGATCTGGTGAAATTAACAGAAATGGGATAATCATCATTAATCGCGAAATTTAATCGATATGTTTATTAATGCATTTCGATAAATAATAAAATGTCATACCAAAATTAAGTTTTTTAATTTAATTCTAGGTATGTAATTGAGGTGGTTATATGACAGTTAAAATTGATTCTGATGTTTGTGGACATATTGATAATTGTCCGGTTCAAGGTTTATGCATTAAACTTTGTGAACAAGGAGCAATCATAGAAGAAAATGGTGATGTAAAAATCATCCCTGAAAATTGTGACGATTGTGACTTATGTATTCAGAATTGTCCTAACCAAGCTATATCCAAAGCATGAGAGGGATAATATATGTTTAATGTAGAAAGAATTGGTTCTGAAGTTCGTAAGTTGAAATACTCTGACACCAAATGTTTAGGTTGTGGAATATGTGCTGAAGTTTGTCCTACAACTTCTTTAAGATTAGGACCTACAGTACCGATAGCACGTGGATTAATAGAAATGGATTTGCTTTCCGTTAATGCTGATTCTTGTGTATTATGTGGATTATGTTCTGTAGCCTGTCCATTTGATGCATTGTCCTTGACTATTGATGGTACTCCAATTAAGGAAATGGATAACTATCCAACTTGGGAAGTAGAATCTGAAGTAAATGAAGAAGACTGTCTTTATTGTGGAAGATGTTCTATTGCTTGTCCGAGAGATGCAATATTGTTTGAAAGAAAACTTCCTGAAAGAGCAGAATTAGTGCGTGGAGAAATCAATATTGATGATGAAAAATGTATTTATTGTGGTTTCTGTGCTGATTTATGTCCTCCGGAAGCTATTAAAATAAATAATGTTCCGTCATCTAGTGTGGACTTTGTAAATAATTCTATTGAGGTAGACACCTCACTATGTGTTTACTGTGGAGTTTGTAAAAGAGTATGTCCTCAAGATGCAATCATTGAAATTTGTTCAACATGTATGTTACAAGATCAAATTGAAGTGCCTGAAATTACTGGAACTACTATTATTCTTGAGGATGAGTGTGTAAATTGTTCATGGTGTTCTGAAATTTGTCCTGTTGATGCAGTTAATGTTTCAAAACCATTTGCAGGAAAATTGGAACTTGCTGAAACAGAAGAAGCTGTTTGTAAAGGCGACTCATGTCACGCTTGTCAAGATGTTTGTCCATGTAATGCTGTTGATATTGTTGACGGTAAGGCTGAAACTAATTTAACATTCTGTAATTTGTGTGGTGCATGCATAAGTGCATGTCCTCAACATATTAGGGAATTAACAAGAACTTCAATGAAATTAACCAATATTAATTCTGAATCTTGGAATGAATGTCTAAACAAAATTTTAGATGAATAAGGAGAGAGTTTACTCCCCTTATTATATTTTATTTATTAAAAAATCTCTTTCTTGTGTAATTAATGTTTTAAAAGAATTTTGTGTAGTGTTTATTATATTTGTAATGTATGATGCTACAAATAATATTATAACTAACAATCCTCCAATCAGGAGGATTACTTCTGCACTACTTTGTCCTTTATTGTCTATTTTTTTAAACATGGGTTCTATTGTCCAGAATTGTGTTTCTTACATCAATTATATCGTCTTTTGCTTTTAAACTTCTATCACTGGTTTCCATATATGATCTATATATGGTTAATGCTAAAAGAGCAATTACTATTACTCCGCCAAATAATAATATATATTCGGCGGCGCCTTGTCCTGATTCTTCGTTGATAAATTTTTTTATGGATTTCATTTCTTTCACCATATAATTGTAGATTTTTGACAAATATTAATATTACTTAAAATTAAAAAAGTATTAACTTTATATATTTTGTTTTTTTTTAAAGCAATTTTTTATTAGTATTTGATTTTTTAAACCATTAGGTTTATTAATAGTGTTACTAATAAATAATAGTATTAGAGTGATTATTAATTGATGAAGGGTGAACAAATTGGGAAATACATTAAAATTTGTATCAGGAATTATTTTATTTGTAATTGGTGTGGTTATATCATATGAAGTTATTGCATATGGCCTTATAGAAGTTTTATTGATGGTTGGTTTTTTAATATCTATAGTTGGAATAATATTGATTATTAGCTATTTTGTTGATTCTAATGCTGAGAAAACAAGCGGACTTATTAAAGATTTCTTAGATTCAAAAGACATAAACGCACCATCTATTAATTTTTCAAAAAGAAAAGAAAAATCTAATGGTGATAACAATGGTCCTTTAATAGTGAGACCTTCAAATGACGATTATGACTATGGTGAAGATATTGATGATAGTGGTTTATGGGAATATTATGAATCTGATAAAGGTAACTCCATATCTCCAAGAGAGTTCTTTGATGCTCCGGAAATTGATGAATCTAAAGCAGTATTGCGTGTAGTAAATCAAGAAGAAAAAGAAATAGATTTAGATAAGGAATTAAATTTCACTCCTGTATACGAAAAACCAATTAAAGTTACTAGAAAACCTAAAAAACGTTCAACTAATCATATTTATGATGATGTGCCTGTCATCAATGAGACTGCAGATAAAACTGAAGAAATTAAAAGGGCATTATCTCAGCCTGAAGTTAACTTGGAATCCACTACACAGCCAAGGGATATCGAGATTGATATTAATAATCCGGAAAGATTACCTGTACCTGAATCTCTCAGAGGTAATGTTTTACTGGGTAATGAGTTAATTACTTCAAATGATGCATTTGAGCAATTGGCTGTAAATGTAAACAAGGAAATCATGTTGGAAATTCCTTCTTTAAACAATTTGTCTGACAGATTCCTGTCACACGTCCCTACAATTTATTCCAGAGTAATCATTGATGAATTTGATTTATCAGATATTTCATATACTGTATTAATTGCATCACTTTTAAAACAAGGAGTTCATATTAAAACCGTACCTAAAGTACATGCTATTAATTTGATTACAGATGATTCTCATGCAATGATAATTTCTGATGGTTATACTGTTGAAAATTCAGAATATGGTGCAATCTATGATGATAGAAAATCCATTTCAAACATCAGAGCTGATTTCGAGAAAACTTGGGACATTGCTTCTAATTTGGATGAGACTGTAATTTTAAATAGTATTGGAGGAGTTGCTTAATGGAAATTAGGTGGTTGGGTCATTCAGCTTTTGAAATAATAAGTGATGATAACGTACATATTCTAATTGACCCATTTATCAGTAACAATCCTGCATGTCCGGTTCCTGTTGAAGAGTTAAATCCGGATATTATTTTAGTTACTCATGGACATTCTGATCATTTGGGTGATGCATTGGATATTTCCAATTCAACCAATGCTCCTGTTGCCGCTATTCATGAAATATCTTTATTTTTATCTAAACAAGGTATTGAAACTATTGGTGTGAACATTGGCGGTTCATTTGTATTTAGAGGTATAAAATTTACTATGCTTGATGCAAAACATTCATCAGATATAGACATGGTTGAAGAGACTGTTCCTGGTGGTGTTGCAGCTAGCTTTTTAATTACTTTTGAAGACGATACTTCAATATTCCATTGTGGTGATACTGGTTTATTTGGTGATATGAAAACAATTATTGGTGATATTTATAAACCGGATATAGTAATGGTGCCTATTGGTGATAAATTTACTATGGGTCCTTTTGAAGCGGCTCTTGCTTCAATGTGGTTAAATCCTAAAGTTACTATTCCTATGCATTACAATACATTCCCGCCTATAGAGCAAGATCCAACTATTTTTGCGAATTTTGTAATGCAGTTTAATCCAAAAATCAGTACGGTTATTTTAAATCCAAATGAATATTTTGAATATAATCCTGAAGATTATCAGGATTAATTCTTTTCATATTTTTTTCTTTGATGATATTCTTCATCTATATCGCATTTTCCTGATGGCAATAGTCGTATAATATCATCTATTGTTATTAATTTATCTTCATCTATTTTATGTAAAATCTTTTTAGCTATTGCTTCTTTTTTGGTGTAACCCGGTTTTAATACCACATAATTTTCACAATGTGCTTCAAGTGCCTCTACAGGTCCGGACATTATTCTTTTTCCTTCATAGTCAACTATTCCAATAGCTATTTTTAGACTTGCATTTCTTATGAAATTACGGTTTCCTCTTATTACAAAAGACCCTTTTTTTAAATATTCTCCTGCTTCCGGGGTTTTGGATACTTGGTCTGGATAAACCCAGAATACGTCCTGTGTTGTAAAACCTTTTGGCCAGGCAGATGAAAATGAAGCGGCAAACTCGCCGGATTCTTTAATGATTGTGTCATTTAATGATTTGCCTTCTAATTTTACCACAACTGATGATGCACCATGTATATCTGCGTGTAAATAGATATCATTATTGTCTAAATATTTTTTAACAACTGCTTCATTAGTGCCCGCATCACGTCCTGCAATTACTAATGTATTGTCTGATGTAATAAACCAGCGTAGTTTCTCATACCATTTGAGATTTTTCTTTTTTCTCTTTTTAGGTATGGAAATATTTTCCATTGCAATCTCTTTTTTAGATTTAATTTCTTCAAGTTGTTTTTTAGTATTTTCAATAGCTATTAATGCACCTTTTGTTTTCTTTTTAGATTTTTTAGCTTTTTCATAATAGCTTTCTGTATTTTCAGGTATTGACAATTTTGGATCGATAATTATGGATGTGTCTTCAATTTTTAATGTTAGAATACCCATTTTATCGATGGATTCGAATATTTGGGCTTCAGCCATTCCGTCTTCTTTAGCTTTTTTGAGAATTTTATCAATTTCTTTAAAAGAATATTCTTTACTTATAGCTGAGTTAACAACATTTATTATATTTTCAATGGTGGTGTAATTAGAATAAATTAACTCTCCTTTATGTTGACTAGTTTCAATTGTTTTATTAAAATTATCAAGTCTTTCTTCTTGTAAACGTAATCTTTTTTCAAACTGGTTTACTTTTTTATTCCATGCCTGTTCTTTGATATCTATTATGTTGGTATTGACTTTTTTAGAGTAAAATTCGTCACAGGCTTCATTGAAATTTTCGTAATATTTCTTTTCAAAACCATCATATTTTATCAGGTCAAGTGGAACAACATCTTCTTTTTTCCCATCTTTTACAATTTGTGGCTTATATTCTTCATCTTTAAGGATATTAAATAATTCTTTAAATCCTTTAAACAATGCAGAAATCTGTTCTTCTGTCAAATCATTATTTGATGTATGTTTATCAATTTCTGTATAATTGTTTGCTCTTTCAATGATTTCTTCTGAATATAGACTTCCAAGACCATTAATTGCAAGAGTTCTCACAACATCATTATCATTTTGGATAAATACTTCTTTAAATTTCTCTTCAGTCATGCCGATTGGATTGAGTCCTCTTTCTTTAGGGAAAACATATTCCTTTTTGGAACTGATGTCTCTTTTAGACATTTGTTTTCTTTTAAGAGGCAAAACAATATTATTATCTTCATCCAATAATATGATGTTTCCTTTATCAAATAATTCCACGACAATCGTATAATATTTGTCTTTTTTAACTTTAATCTCAACAACCCTATCAAAATTGTGCTGAGTAACACTTACAACATGGGCTCCTTTTACTCTTTTTCTTAAAAGCATTGGGAATGTTGGTGGATTAGTGGGATTTTCAAGAGGATATTTGCTTATGTGTATTCTTGAACCGCATTGCATCACTAAATCAACTCTTCCCGTACCTGCAATATGGAATCTTATCACAACTATGTCTTTAGTCGGTTGGAATGATTTATCTACTCTAGCACCTGTCAATAAATTATTAAGTTCATCACTAATTGTAAAAATGTCAACATTTGACATAGGTTTCATTTTAAACACCCTTTAATTATCAATACTTTAATATACTATTAATTATTAAATTATATTTATTCTATTTAATTTATTTTTTGGAGGAAATATTTTGGACGATACTATTAAACTTACATCAGTTAATGTTGTATTTGGTATAATTGCTGGTGTGTTATCTGGTTTATTTTCAATCGGTATTTTAGGATTCAAAAACGATATGATTGGTTTATTGATTGGTATTGCTTTTATTTATGCTTCAACTAAAGTTGCAGATAATATCGCATCAGAAGAACTTGATAGATCTCAAAAAATATGGGATTGTATCTTGCCTTTCTTTTTCGCATGGATTATTGTGTGGATTTTATTAACCAATTATATGTAGATTTCCATAAAATATCCATATAAATACAATAAATAATGCAGTAATTAATAAAACTGGAGCTATTATTTTACTTACTGCGACAACTGAGCTTATTGTTGAAATGAGTTCAGTTGAATTTTTTGGACCGAATGTATTGAGGTTTTTAATTTTTTTAGTTCCAGTACCAACCTCAACCTCTTCCAAATCATCAATAGCTATTTTTATACATTTTATTACATATTCGATAATTTCAGGTCTTTTTTCTATTCCAACAGGATTGTATCCTCTTGATAAAGTATTCACTGTATGTGTATCAGTTGTCATGACTTCAATTTCATCAATGTCCAAGTCTTTTGTTGCATCAATAATTTCCTGCCTAAATCCGATTTCCATATTATTGGAATCGAACAGTACATATGCGGTTCTTTGACCGGACACATCAATAACCATTACTTTCAATCCGCTTTCTCCAATACCTTCCTGTTTATCGAGGTCTCCCATAGTATCTGCACAGCAGCCTACTTTAATGCTGTTGTGTTCTTCATTACTAACTTCAACTTTGTCAATAACATCTATCAAATCAAATACTTCAGGATTTCCAGGCAATACTTCACCACTTTCAGGAGTGAATGAATTATGACAGTCTACAATAACTGAATCTTTCACATTACATTTACTGATACTTTGGGTCATCATTGTAAGGCCAACACCAAATTCGATATCATCACTACCGTTAGGTGCAAAAGTTGATAATATTATCATTCCTTTGTTAAAGAATTGAACCCCAATATTTGCTGCATTATGGGAATATCTTTTAAATTTACTTGCATTTTTACTGTATTCTATTTTATCCAAACCCTCTTTGACACATTTTTCAATTTTATCTATTTCTTTAACAGATATTGGGTTAAAATCGTGTGTGGATGGACCATGAGCTACCATGGTAAAATGGTCAAATTTGTTTGCAAGAATTGTTGGCATGTTGGACCCTCCAATATTACCTAAAGGTCCAGGATGGACAGATGGTGATATGAATAATGATTTAATACCATTCTTTCCTTTGAAACTAATGTATGTAACTACAGTATCGATTGATTCACCCATTTCTTCAAAAGTGGATTCTAAAAGATTGGACCCTTCGTTCATATGCATAATAAACAGACTTAATAAATCCAACATTCCAATACCCAAATTCTTCTTTAAAGGTGAAGCGGCTATTGAAATAAATGAGTATATTGCCAGGATAAATATTATACATGCAATAACTGTTTTAATTATGATGCTGATTATTAGTGGGGTTGAAAATACTGACGGATCACTTGATAAAAATAATAATAAAACAAGCATTGATAAAATTAACACGGGCTGGATTAATCCTATGATTGCTGATTTTGCAAATCCAATTTGTGTTGTACTCCATAAAACTAATGTATTAAATCCATAAATAATCACACAGCCAAAGAGTAAAGAATTGACGTATAGAGATTCATGAATTATTAGTGAGATAAATCCGCCAATAACTAGTATAGAACAAATAACGAACATAGAAACAAGAGATAGGAACATTGAATGTTTCATTTTCAGATTAATTCCATGGAGTACCTTAACTCCGTACTGGTTAAGGCTGCCGCTTAAAATAGAACTAATACCAAATATCATGAATGTACATAATCCTTCAAGTAAAAAATTATCTGTTAGACTATCCTGAGGATTTATAAAACAGTGTATCACTCCAGTTAAAAAACTTAAAATACAGATGCCCATTATGGAATATCTTGTTCTTGGAAGTGTTTGTATATATTTTGATAATCCTGCGACACTACTCATACTTGACATAATAAAATTATCCTACTATTTCTTTCATGTTCATATAAAAATTTAGTCATAATAAATATATTAATTTTATTATATATATTGCACTAATTTTAAGATAATAATCCTAATGTATTTCTAATCATCAGGTTTAATTCTCTTCTTTTTTATTTCTGATATAATCTTTCATTTCTGCAAATTCACGGTCAACATATCTGTTTATTATTGAAGCAGCTAAAGTTGCTGTACCAACACCAGATAAGATAAAACCTCCCCACGCTATAATTAATGAATTAAGTTTTCCAACCATGATTTTTCCGCTGGCTTCATAACTGTTACTTGTAAATGCATTGGTAACCATAGTCATTGAATCCATTGGAGAAACACCTTCAACAATAATTGTAAATATAAAACTGAATGTTACTATTGTAAATAACAGCATTATTGTTATTCCCAATCCATTATTCTCAGTATATTTCATGAATTTGCGGAAGTAAACTTTAGTATAATAAAGATATCCTATAATGTGGAATATATCTAATAAAACAACCCAACTATTTCCAAATACTAATCCGGATATGGAACCAAATGGAATTAATAAGAATAATATTAATTTCCCTTTAAATGGTTCTTTATCAAGTTTAATGGCAAGATATATTGAAACAATAATATCTAAACAATATATGAAATATGAACCGTCTTTCCAGTCAAATAGTAGATATAAACTGATTATAATAAAAATCAGCATCATTATCAAATAAGAAACTTGATTTAATGAGAATATTTCTTCGGAAGGAAAATATTCCAGAGGATTTGCAAACCTTGAATTTTTAAACCAGGATATTAATCTATCGTTATGGCTAAGATAATTGCCGACATATACTAAAATGGCAAAAATTCCAATTGAGGCCAATATGCGAATAATAATAATTAATAGATTAGTTTCCATTATTTTCATCTCCTTCATCAATTAATGCTTTTAATTCTGCAAATTGCCTTTTGAAATGTCTTGTTAAAATTGCTGCAGTCAATGTTGCAGCACTTGCTCCGGAAATTACATATCCTCCCCAAACTAGCAATAAACTATTGAGTTTGCCGGGAATTGTTTCACCAAAAACAGAATATCCATTACCTGTGAATTCATTGGAAACAATTACAAGTGAATCCAGAGCATTTGCACCTTCGGAATATTGGGCTACAAAAAATCCGCCGAAAATTATTATAAATAATAGTATTATGGTTATTCCCAATCCATGTGAATTAGTATATTCCATAAATTTATCGAAATAAATTTTTGCAAAGTATACAAAGATTAAAATATGAATTATGTCTATTAAAATCACTAAACTAAGACCAAATAAATAATATGCTAATGATCCATATGGAATTAATAACAACCATATGGGATAATTTTTCCTGGAACTCATATCTAATGTGATTGCCAGATATAGTGAAAGGATAATGTCAAATATCATTAAAAAATACATATCATTTTCTGATACTAGAGTAATGGAATAAAAAATATTTACAACACACAATGCCATCATAATTAAATAAAAAACCTGCTTTAAAGTATGAACTTCATCTTCAGGTAGCAATTCATTCATATTTACATGTTTATCTGTTATATTTTTTATTTTACCGTATATGAACTTACCCACAATAGTTAAAACAAAAAAGATAAGAATTACAATAAGTAATTGTACTAGTGTATTGTTTAATATTTCCACGAATATTCACCAATTAATACTTTTATGGTTAATCATTATTTAACATTTAGTATTGTGGTTAACCGTTTGCCAGTAAATTTCCAGTAATGTTTTCTAGAGCTGGAATAGTATAATTGGAATTGCTGGTTAGATTAACATTTTTGTATTGTACTGATTTGGCAATATGCAATGCAACATCCTTGTCTTTACAACAAATTATTATATTGTCATGTGTAGTTTCATTGGATAATGGAATGCAATAGAATTTGCCGTTGTAATTTACTTTAATGGTATCAAATATGCTGATTTTTAACAAGTCATTGGCATTTATCACATAACATGTAATGCCATCAAAGTTTTTCTTGTCTCCATTTTTTATTAAGTCATTCAGATTATTAAAACTTAGTTCAGTTAATTTACTGATGTTGCTGTTTCCCTGACTATTGGCTGCAACTAATATTCCATCATTCCAGTTCCAAACTTTCACAGTTCCAATATTTCCAATACATTTGGTTTGATTGGCAGGAACTTCTATACTTGTTCCATTTGGTGTTATTTCAATTCTTTCATAATTTGCTGAAATCATCATTAGTAAAATGATTCCCGCTACAATAATAAGCATTATTATTCCTATTATAATTATTTTTTTATTATCCATAGATTAAGCCCTCATTAGTTTTTGTGAGCAATAAGTAATTTTTACATAATCCAACATTGCCATCATGAATGTTAATTTAAAATTGTATTTTATGATATAAATAAATTAAAAGAAAATATGGTGATGAAACAATTGGGCTCCAAAATAAGTTTAAAAACATTGAAACATATTATGTCCTTTTTTGTCATGTTTAAATAATATTAATTCTAAATATCTTATATAATAATTTAATTTTGATTATTTTTTAAATTATATATTTTATTTAAGGTGTATAAATGGAGAAAAAAATTAATGTACCAATTACCAATGAAAGTGTCGCTGATTTGAAAATTGGTGATGTTATTAGTTTAACCGGAAACATATTAACTGCAAGAGATCAAGCACATAAAAGAATAATCGAACAAGGTGCTCCAAGTAATATTGTTGGTGCAGCTATTTTTCATGCCGGTCCGATAATATCAAAGGATGGGGATGACTATAAAATGGTTGCTATTGGTCCAACTACTTCAATGCGTATGAATCCGTATCAGAGTGATGTAATTGAAATGGGTGCAAAAATTGTAATTGGAAAAGGTGGTATGGACGATACTGTTCGTGAAGCTTTGGTTGAAAATGAAGCAGTTTATGTGGTTGCAACCGGAGGCTGTGCTGCATTATATGTTGATGCTGTCGAAGAGATAGAAAGTGTGGACTGGTTAGATTTGGGAATGCCTGAGGCTATTTGGAATTTGAAAGTTAAGGACTTCGGTCCACTCATTGTAGCTATGGATAGTAAAGGTAATAGTTTATATGATTAATATAATTTTTTGACTATACTATTTATATATTAGAATTCTAAAAATAGTTATAACTAATTTAAGTTGAGGAGTTTTTTTAAAATGTCAGACATAAATGAACTTGCTGAAAAAAGATTAAAATCAAGAATTAGAAAAATTAAAAAATGTAATAAAAGTGATGAAGAAAAAGAAAAATTCTTCTCTCAATTAGGAACTTCTTTTGAAATATTCTTCCCGCCAACTAAAAAAAGCGATACAGTTAGCGACAGTTTAATGATTTGGATTACTCCTGAGGGTAAAGTACTTGATGCTGAATACTCTTATGAAGAACCTGAAGAAGAACAGTATACTTCTATTCCGTTAACTGAAAAGGATTTAAAACCATTCCTTGAAGCTTTTGCAGACATGAAATTGGAATTGGATGATATCTAAATGATTATAAACAATTCTTTGGATGAAGTTAAGAAAAGGGAAAACGCACTGTCAATTATTAAAGATTGGGTTTTAAATAAATCCCGTGAATCATTATATGATTTAACCGGTTTGGCTGGAGGATTTATAGCAACTCCTTCAGACATAAATCTTTTGGAAACATATGTCGGACCGGCTATTTTTGAAGAGGAACTTCAGAAAGTCGGAATTGAACATATGGGTGGTGAAAAGGTTCTTCCTTTAAATAGAACTTCTTCAGGTATACTTGCAACAGTATTGGCTCTTGTAAGTGAAAATACTAATGTTGTTCATTATTTGGCTGAATTGCCGGCACATCCATCTATTCCAAGAAGTTGTGCATTAGTTAATGCTAATTATAGTGAAACAGATAATTTTGATGAATTTACAATACCTGAAAACACTTCTCTTGTTGTTATTACCGGTTCAACAATGGATCATAAAGTCATTGATTTAGATAATTTTAAAAAAGCTATTGAAATGGCTCATGAAAAAGATATTCCGGTAATGGTTGATGATGCTTCTGGAGCAAGACTTCGGACAGTTGTTTTCAATCAGCCTAAGGCATGTGACTTGGGCGCAGACATTGCAATAACCAGTACAGATAAATTAATGCCTGGCCCAAGAGGAGGATTAATGGCGGGCCGTAAAGAATTGATTGATGAAATTAAGGTTAAAGTTAATCAATTTGGTCTTGAAGCTCAACCTCCTGCAGTACTTGCAATGTTAAATGGTATAAAGAATTTTAACGGAGATAATTTAATTAAAAGTTTTTCCAGAAAGAATGAACTTTTGGATTTATTGAATCAAAATTTTGATAACTTTAAAGCTACACCGACTGGTGTAATGATTACTCCAAGTGATTTGGCCAGTGAACTTAAAGTATCTCATAAATTATCAGATAATGATGTGGCTTTTGTATTTTCTTTCATTTTATTAAAAGAACATGGAATAATTACAATTCCTCCGGTTTCAATGCCTGGTGCATCAGCTACAATAAGATTTGATTTATCAACAAGTGATGCTTTTAAGTTAGATTTGGCTGAATTAAATAAAAAAATAGTATCTTCATTTAATAACCTTGAAAAATTAGTTATTAATGAAGATAAATGTAAGGAGATTGTGTTTACTTTTTAATTAAACATTCTCCAGATATTACTTTTTCTAAGGTTCCATCAATTTTTTCAACAACTAGGGCTCCTTCTCTGCTTATGCCCAAAACATAAGCATCATAAGACTTGTTGAATGGTTCTCTTATTTCTGCGATTTTTCCAATGGAATATGAGTATTTTCTCCATTCCTTAAGTATTTGCTCAAATCCACCTTCATTGAATATTTTACCCATTTTTTCAAATTCCTCAAGGAAAATTTTAATTATTTCATTTTCATTCACTTTATGTCCTAATTGAACATCTAATGTTGTAGTTCCCTCACGTAATTCTTCAGAAAGTGAGTCTACATCGAAATTAGCATCGATTCCAACACCGATAATCACATTTTCAATGATATTAAACTTGGTAATTGCTTCGGTTAATATTCCGCAGACTTTTTTACCGTTAATCATTACGTCATTTGGCCATTTGATTTCAGCATTGTCGATTCCAATTTTTTCAAGGGTTTTCACAACAACTACACCAGTTGCCAGGGTTATCATTGGAATTTTGGAGTGATCTACTTGTGGATTTACAATAAGAGATAACCATATTCCACCTAATGGGGATTCCCAGGCTTTTCCCTGTCTTCCTTTTGCATTGCTTTGCTTTTCAGATAGGACAACTGTTCCACTTGACACACCATTTTCGGATAAGAATTTGGCCACAGTATTTGTGGACATCACTTCTTTGAATACGTATAATTCTTGTCCAATCATGTTGGTATTTAAATCTTTTAAAATTTCATCTCTTTTTAGATAGTCTGTTTTTTGTTGTCCTACTTCTTTTATTATATCTGCAAAATCGTTAATTCCAACTTCACGGATTTCATTAATAGTTTCATCAGAAAATCTTTCTTCTTTTTTTAATATGTTGATTACTTCATTTTGCATGTTATCCTCATCACTTATTTTTTATTCATATGGCTCATAGCAGCATTTTGATAAGTACCAACAGCCGCTGAAATCGCAGCTATTTTTTTACCAGGCATAAATGTTGATTTAAGTCTATTTACATATTCTAAATCTTCAGCTATTACATTGTCCATTTCTTTTTCAATACCTTTCTTATAGGTATCAATGAAGTGAGTATTCAAATCTCCTTTAATGAAGTTTGGATTTCTTAATACTGCTTTGTGGAATGGGATTGTAGTCTTTACACCTAATATAATATATTCACTTAATGCTCTTTTCATTCTGTTGATTGCATCATCACGGTTTCTACCATAGGTAATTAATTTTGATATCATTGAATCATAGAATGTTGGAATTGTATAATTCATGTAAACTCCACTGTCTAAACGTACACCAGGTCCTCCTGGTGACCTGTAACCAGTGATTTTACCCGGATTTGGTGAAAAGTCATTAAGAGGATCTTCTGCATTAATACGGCATTCGATTGCATGACCATTTACCTGAATATCATTTTGACTATAGCTTAATTCTTCGCCTGCTGCAATTCTGATTTGCTCTTTGATTAAATCAGTGTTTGTAACAAGTTCGGTAATTGGATGTTCTACTTGAATACGGGTATTCATCTCTAAGAAATAGTAGTTTCCATTGTCGTATAGGAATTCAACAGTACCTGCACTTTTATATCCTATATATTCTGCAGCTTTAACAGCACTTCCGCCCATTTGTTCTCTCAATTCATCAGTCATGATTGGGGAAGGTGCTTCTTCAAGCAATTTCTGGTGTCTTCTTTGTATGGAACATTCTCTGTCTGCTACGTGAATGACATTTCCATGTTCATCAGCTAAAAGCTGGAATTCAATGTGTCTTGGTTTTTCAAGATATTTTTCAATAAATACTGTTGAATCACCAAAGTTTGTAGCTGCAACAGATTGTGTGGATTCAATTGCACGTACAAGTTCTTCTTCTTCATAAACTGCACGCATACCAATACCTCCACCACCAGCTGAAGCTTTAACGATTACAGGATAACCTATTTGGCTTGCAATTTCTTTTGCTTCTTCAATATCACTTACGCCTTCAGGCGTTCCTTCAATAACTGGTACTCCAGCTTTTTTCATTAAAGCTTTGGATGTGATTTTATCTCCCATTTCGTGGATAACTTTTCCACTAGGTCCGATAAGTTTTATTCCATTTTTTTCACATTCTTCTCCAAATTTAGGATTTTCTGCTAAAAATCCATATCCTGGGTGAATTGCATCTGCACCGGATTCAAGTGCAATATTAATTATTTTTTCAATATTCAAATAAGATTTAGCAGGGGAAGGATTACCTAAAGGAAAACTTTCATCTGCATAATTTGTATAAAGAGAAGTTTTATCTGCATCAGAGTAAACAGACACGGTTTTAATATCAAGCTCACGACAAGCCCGCATTACTCTAATAGCTATCTCTCCTCTGTTTGCAATTAATACTTTTTCAAACATTTGAAACCTCAAAGTAATTTTTTTTATTAATATTAATAACTATATAAAATATAATAATTAAATATATTGATTAGATGAAAAAAATTACTCGAAAAAAACATTTAGAAATGAGACTTCAATCTATTCCCCCTCATCCTAAACCCAAAGTGAATCTTGAACAGTATACAACTCCTCCAATTATTGCTGCGGACTTGGTGTGGAATGCATTTTCTTTAGGTGATATTGAAGAAAAAAATATTTTTGATTTGGGATGTGGTACTGGAGTATTTGCAATAGCTTCACTGCTTATGGGTGCAGATTCGGCTGTTGGTGTAGATATTGATGAAGATTCTATAAAGTTGGCTAGGGAAGTTTCAGCAAATTTAAATCTTGATAATGCAAAATTCATTCAAAGTGACATTTGTGATTTTAATTGTGAGTTGGATGCAGATACTGTTTTTCAAAATCCTCCCTTTGGATCACAGAAAAAAGCGGACACAGGTCAGGATTTAAAATTTGTAAAAAAAGCTTCTGATTTAAACTGCAGTGTTTTATATTCTTTTCATATGGCATCAACTGAAAAGTTTTTGATTAATTACTATAGTGTGAATAATTTTGATATTACCCACATTTTCAGGTATGATTTTCCAATTCCTAAACTCTATGATTTCCATACAAAAGATAATCAAAATGTTGATGTGATTGTCATTAGAGCAGAACTGCAATCATTTTAAATTTAATATTTTCCTGTTTTATAAATTATTTTTATCATGTTTAATTTTTAAAACTTTATTAATGATAGATAATATATATTTACTATACATAATATTTATTTTTAGAAATCTAATATCAATATTAAATGCACTTTAATGTATTTTTCTTTGATTGTGTTAATTCTAAAGTTTAAATAAAATAATTTTGGTGATTTTTTGTGGGAGATGTTCGTGATAAGGCTGGAAAAAAGGCATCAATGGTTGCTATAGGTTCAAATTGTTTATTGACTATATTAAATATTGTTGTTGGGTTGATTGGTGGAAGTTATGCGCTGGTCGCTGAAGGACTGCATACATTCACAGATATTGTAACTTCCGTTATTGCATATGTTGGATTTAAGGTAAGTCAAAGACCTGCTGATGAGAGGTTTCCTGAAGGTTATGGCCGTGCTGAAGCATTAGCCGGACTTGCTATTGTGATTTTTTTAACATTTATAAGCTTTGAAATCATGGATATGGCACATCATAAACTTGAACATCCAAATTCTATTGCAGTGCCAGATAATTATGTCATAATAATGGCTATTTTAGGAATATTTCTTAACTTTATTATTAGTAGATATATTATTAAAGTAGGACGGGAAATTAACAGTCCAGCTATTGAGGCTGACGGGCATCATCAAAGAACAGACATATACACATCTGTTGCTATTTTAATTGGTGTTGTTGTATCAAAAATGGGGTTTCCAATTCTTGATCCAATTATAGGTTTTGTTATTGGATTATTGATTTTAAAAACAGCATATGATATCGGTAAAAAAAATATTTTGCATATTATGGGTTGTGTCCCTGTAGATACCGGCATCATTGACAGAATTAAAGAGATAGTTGATGATTCTCCTTATGCAAGCAATGCACATAACATTAAAATTGATAATTTTTCATCATATCTGATTGTTGCCATGCATGTGCATATGGATGCTGATTTAACTGCTGAGGAAGCATATGAACTTTCACTTAAAGTTGAAAAAGAAATTTTAAAAATACCTGAAATTAAGCATGTTTCAGTAAAACCTTGTCCTTTTAATGATAATCATGTTGTTGACCGCAATGGTGAATTTTAGAAATTCCTTTTTTTGAGTCTGTAAAATTTTATAGACTTCTTTCAAATTATTTTTTTACACTTTAAATTTCATATCACTAAAAATTCATTCTATTTTGGCATTGTTAAAAATCTCACTGGTTTTTCATATTTTTCATGTGTCTTTCGATGACATTTTTCTCCATCCATTTTATGTTGTTTAATCTGATTCTGTT
>NZ_CACWVY010000038.1 GCF_902764455.1 uncultured Methanobrevibacter sp. | reverse complement strand
TGATAACTTCAATATGAACAGTACTAGTGTGACATTTACTGTAACAGAAATTTCCAAGGAAAATACCACTATCGATCTTAACATTGATGTTTATGAAGACGCTGCATTAGTTATGGTTGATGTGAATAAATCTGCAACAGGACTGGTAAAATTCTATATGGTAGGTAAAGAAACTGGTGAAGAATATACTATGTACATGGACATTATAGACGGTCATGTAGAAACCTTTACCAACAGCATCGAACCTGGAAACTACACCATAGTTGCAACATACATGGGAGACTCAGTATTCAACACCAACACCACATCCAAAGACGTTGAAATCCTCGGACATCTCATGAAAGACACTCCAATCGATGTAGCTGTAGAAACCAATGCAAATAGAGTTACATTAACTGTTAAAGTTGATGAAAACGCTACAGGATTTGTTGAAGTCAAATCTGGCGTAAGCGTATCCAATATCGCATTGGAAAACGGCGAATCCACATTAACAATCACATTGCCTTACGGAAGCTACACATTGGACGTAACTTACCTTGGTGATTACAACTACAATAAAAACTCCACCAAAGCAGAATTCACACTCGTAGAACCTGCTAAGGCAAATACTCCAATTTCATTAGACGTTGTGAGTGAAGAAAACAATGTAGTAATGACAGTTACAGTAAATGAAGCTGCAACCGGCCTTGTCAAATTCCAAGTAACCGGCGAAGAAGAATACACTCTCTATGCCGATGTTGTCAATGGTGAAGCGGTTCTTGAAGATATTCTTGAAACCGGCGATTACACAGTAATTGCAACATACATGGGAGACAGCAGATTCAACACCAATATTACATCTCAAGAATTCACTATCGCAGGCCACATTAAGAAGGATACTCCTATCA
Organism: uncultured Methanobrevibacter sp.; assembly: GCF_902764455.1. Taxonomy (NCBI): domain Archaea; kingdom Methanobacteriati; phylum Methanobacteriota; class Methanobacteria; order Methanobacteriales; family Methanobacteriaceae; genus Methanobrevibacter; species uncultured Methanobrevibacter sp. The sequence goes on along the minus strand of NZ_CACWVY010000038.1, from coordinate 19,139 downwards.
CTGCATATGCTGATGTGAATGGAAACAGAGTTACTTTAACTGTGAATGTTGATGAAAACGCTACCGGATTTGTAAAACTAAGTGTCGGTGATACTGAGGCTAATATTGAATTAGCGGATGGTGTTGCAACATTAACATTAACATTGCCTGCAAACAGTTACTTTGTTGATGTAACTTACCTTGGTGATGATAACTACAATGTAAACAATACTAAGCTGACATTTACTGTAACAGAGGTTTCCAAGGAAAATACTGCTATTGATCTTAACATTATTCCTGTTGATGAAGACAGTGTTGTGTTTGTTGTTAGTTTGAATAAATCCGCAACTGGACTGGTTAAATTCTATATAATCAGTAAAGAAAGTGGTAAAAACGCTACTTCGTACATGGATGTTAAAAATGGTTATGCAAGAATCATTGTTCACGACTTTGATTCTGGAAACTATACTGTAGTCGCAACATACATGGGCGATTCAGTATTCAACACTAACGCTACATCTAAAGACTTTGAAGTCATTGGTCATGTGATGAAGGATACTCCAATTGATGCAACAGTTGAAACTAATTTAAATAAAGTTACATTAACTGTTAAAGTTGATGAAAACGCTACTGGATTTGTAGAAGTTAAATTTGGTGATAATTTATTTAATATTGCATTGAAAAATGGTGAAGCTACATTTACTACTGAATTGCCTTACGGAAATTACAGTTTAGATATAACTTATTTAGGTGATGAAAATTACAATAAGAACTCCACTAAATGTGAATTCACAATTGCTGAAAAACAAAAAGCAAACATTTCAGTTGATGTTCCAGATCATGTTGAACCTGGTGACGAAGCTAAAGTTAACATAACTTTGCCTGATGATGCAACAGGTAATGTTGTTGTGCTGGTTGACGGTAAAGAGGTCGGCGCCATGATTGTAAGTGGAGGTAACATAAGTCTTCCAGTCGGTGAGCTGACTGCCGGTGACCATGTTGTTGAAGTCAGATATTCTGGTGATGATAAATATGCTGCTTCAAGTGAAACAAAAGCAGTCAATGTGGCTAAACTTAATTCCACTATATCTGCAACTTCTGCTGAAATTACTGAAGGCGAAACTGCTGTAATCACTGTGAATGTTGATGCTGACGCTACTGGTAGAGTTTTAATTGATGTTGGCGGCAATAAATTCTACGCTGATGTTGTAGATGGCACTGCTAAGGTTAACATTGTCGGTTTGGCTGCAGGAAACTACGTTACTGATGTTGTCTATCTTGGTGATGAAAATTATGCTGAAGCAACCAGCAGCGCTGATATTACTGTTAATGCAAAACCTGAACCGGCTACTAGTGATGTTAATATTACTGTGCCAGTTGACTATAAAGTCGGCGAAATGTCTAATGTAACTGTTAACATTCCTGGTGCTTCCGGAAACGTTAGTGTTATTGTTGACGGTGTGGAAACAGTTGTTGAACTGGATGAAAAAGGAACTGCTGTTGTACCAATGAACATGACTCTTGGCGAACACAGTGTTGTAGTTGTCTACACAGGTGATGAAACTCACGCTCCTGCTGTAAAAACAACAAGCATAAATGTAGCCTTATTGACCAGTCAGTTCAAAAATATTACACTTAGCGGTGATCTGGTGCTTACTGGTGTATTGGTAAACTCAATGGGTGATGTTATACCTGATGCAACAATCACATATGTAACAGGTACTAAAAAAGGTACTTTAACTACTGCTGCAGATGGTTCATTTACCATTAAAGCTGAAAATAATGCTGTTTTATCCATTGCTTATGCCGGAACTTCCGATGTGCTTGGAACAAGTATTGATATTGAAATTGATATTCAAGAAATTACTCCGGAAAGATTAGGCAGCAAATTCAATGTTACTGAAGGTATTTCAATTAAAACCTATGCTGTAGACAGTCCTGCAGGTGAAATTGGTCAGACCAATTTATTCCTGTTAACTGACTCCAACGGTAATCCTATTGCTAATGCGTCTGTTCAGTTTGCATACAAAACAGTTATTCTAAACAGATCAACTGACGAAAACGGTATAGTATTTATTGGTATTAACACTCAAGTGGCTCAGGAAGCACTCTGTGCAATGTCATATCTAGGCGATGAAAAATATAATGCTACATTTGTCGCATTCAGTTATGATATCCAGAAAAAACCGATTAAAATTTCCGCAAGTGCTAAAACCTACAAAACAAGTGCAAAAACCAAAAAATACACTGTAACAATAAAAACAGAAAAATGCAACTCAAGAGACGGAAAAGTTTACCTAAGCGCAGGTAAGAAAATAACCATGAAAATCAACGGTAAAACCTACACAGCAAAAACCAATGCTAAAGGTCAGGCTACATTCAGCCTTAAAATTACCAAGAGAGGTAAATATACTGCATCCATTAAGTTTGCCGGTGATAAAACATACGCTTCAGCAAGCAAATCCGTAAAAATAACAATTAAATAAGAAGTGATTATATTTCACTTCTACTTTTTTTTATTTTTTTAATGTCTTCGTGATTCTTTTAATTTAATTAAATCTTGCTGTCAATTAATTAAAAGAGATTCTGCAGACATGATTTTAATGAGTGATATTTTACATTAACGATTTGTATTTTTAAGAGGAAATGTCATTACTCTGTAATTTCTTAATTTTCTTGTTTTTCTAATTTTACTTAATTTTTTACCTTTGCGGTGAAAATTACGGCATACTTTAATTTTTAAAAATAAACATGTAATGATGAGAACAAAAAAAGGTAAATTTGATTTTGCACTAAACTTGCAACAAATCCTATTAAAAAACAAGATAATTATCCTGTCTTGTAGCTATCAAAATTATCAATTTTATTCTGAATCTGTGGTTTTGCATTGTCGTCTTTTTCTTTTGATGCAAGTTTCCTACATTTGTCATATTTATCAGGATACTTATCTACCATGAACTATCTCAATTGTGTCAGCTTTTAAATATTCATTGATGTAGATGTTACCGTTGCTGTGTTTTCAACTTCCACATTTCCTACATTGTAATTTTCAACAGGTCTTGAAAATTAAACGTTTATAACATCGCTGTAGGTGTTATTATTGTTTAAATAGTGTTTGATTATGTTTTGCATCACTGATTGAGGTTACCTCAATTATTCCTAATCCAAATACTATTAGGATGATTGTAAATAGGATAATTTTTGTCTACATTATTAATATTTTTCACATGCATTGAACAACTTGAAGAATTATGTGATATGATTGGGATTATACCGGATGGATATTTCAAACATTGTAAGTAATGAGTCAAATTGATAATTTTTACTGAAATTTATTTAGAAAAAAATTTTATATAGGAAATAAATAGTAGTATCATGTTTAAATTTTCCAAGAGGGAATTAGGGGATTTAACTATTGCATTTGTTGCGCTTACAATTTGTTTTGAAATAGCAACTGCCGGAATGAATGTCAATGGAATCATTTCAAGTTTGCCTATTGTAATTGTTGGGGTGGTGATAGGCTCTATTTCTCATGAACTCGGACACAAATTCACGGCAATTAAATACGGTTGCGATGCGGAATTTAAATTATGGCCTCTTGGATTATTGCTTGGACTGGTCACATCATTTTTTGGATTTGTATTTGCATCACCAGGTTCAATTCACATTCATCCTGAATATGTCTCTGATGAGGTAAGCGGCAGAATTTTCATCGCCGGACCAATGGTTAACATGGTACTTGCAATAATGCTAATAGTAATTGCAGCTTTGATATATCCATTAAACGGTCATTCATCCTTTTTTCATTTGATTTATTTAATCTGCACTATCGGTTTTTCTGTTAATAGCTATTTGGCCACATTTAACCTATTTCCTATTTATAGTTTGGATGGAACCAAAGTTTTAAAGTGGAACGCCAAGATTTGGATTGTTGCAATTGTCATTTCTGGAATTATGATGCTGATGTCCATCACGATAGGCGCTGAAAATATGGTAAAATTATTTTTAGTATTGTAAATGGTCACAATTTCAAAAGATTTTATGAAATAAACATTAAACTTAAATAGTATATTGAATAAGATAAAAAAAGAGGTGAAATTATGGATGAAAGAATTTCAGTGGATGATGTTTTACAATATCAGCACCTGATAACAAAAGCGCCATCATTTTTATTGGGGAGGATGGCAAAGAAAAAATCAAATTTAGTTAGTAAATTTAAATCACCTGTTCAATCATATTTGGCCAGATTAAATGATGACCAAAGAAACAAACTTCATATTGTTTTAAATAGTGAAGTTGAGGATTTGCAGGCATTAATGGCCGAAGCTTATAAAAAGACAAAAATAAAACAGTATAAAATATTGTCTGATCCTAAGCATAAGGAATTTATTGAATTCAATCTCGACGAATTGAGAAAAATTATTTAATTTTCTTAATTTTCTTTTCTTTTTTTGTTAATGCTTGAAATTATTCATTGATTCAAGATACTCGTCAAGCAGTTTAAATAACTCTTCTTTAGTTTTTATTTTAAAGATTTTTGGCTTTATTTCAATGCTTCCCGGCAGATTTTTCAAATAATAGGCAGTATGGGATCTCATCTCTTTGATGGCTACTTCTTCACTTTTCAAATCAATCAGTAATTCGGTGTGTTTTTTAGCCATGGCTATTTTTTCTTCGGCAGTTGGCCTTTGTGGTTCTATATCTTTGTCAAGATAATCTGCGCATTGTTTTACAAGCCACGGATTTCCCCGAATTGCTCTGCCAATCATTATGCCGTCACAGCCGGTTTCGTCAATCATCTTTTTTGCATCATAACATGTCCAAATATCGCCGTTTCCAATAACCGGAATTGATACGGTGTCTTTAACTTCTTTAATTATGGACCAGTCTGCGGCAATGTCATATCTGTCTTCACGTGTGCGGGGATGGACTGTGATGGCTGATGCTCCTGCATTTTCAATAATTTTTGCCATCTCAACTGCATTGATGCTGTCGTGGTCCCATCCGCTTCTAATTTTAACGGTAACTGGAATCGGAACGCTGTCAACAACTGTTTCAACGATTTTTCCCGCTTTTGAGGGATTTTTAAGAAGTGCGCTTCCTGCACGGCTTTTTATTGCAACCTTTTTAACTGGACATCCCATGTTAATGTCAATAATGTCCGGTTTCATGTTTTCATAGATGAATTTTGAAGCTATTTCGAATGATTCCGGCTCGGCTCCGAATATTTGCTGGGAAATTGGTCTTTCTTCTTCGGTCATGTAAAGCATTTCTTTAGTCCTGTAATTGTCATACATTATGGCCTTGTCTGAAACCATTTCTGTTTCAATAAGTCCGCATCCCATTGATTTGACAATTCTTCTGAATGCAGAATCACAAATTCCTGCCATAGGTGCAAGGACAACCTGATTTTCTATTTTTACATTACCGATTTTCCATTTCATAAAATCATCTGAAAATTATTATGATTATATATTGGAGATTATATAATTAATAATACCTATTGTTTGGAGGTAATTCATGAGTAAAAAAATATTCGTTTTATTGTTTGTCGCTGTATTTCTGATAGCTTCTATCGGTTTTATATCAGCTGAAGATTCTGCCGATGATGCTGTCGGGTCTTCTGACAATTTAAAAAACATCACTGTTAAGAAGATTTGGGACGATAAGGGTTTTGAAAGCCAAAGGCCGGATTCTGTTCAGGTTGAACTTTATGTCGGCGGAAAACTTGTCGATAGAATTAACCTAAACAGTTCAGATAACTGGAAAGCTATTTTTAAAAATGTTGATGTCTCAGGTGATGTTAAAGTTGTTGAACTGAATCGGTCCTCTGATTATAAAATTTCATATGATGGAAATGTCGAAGATGGCTTTGTGATAACTTCTAAAATTGCCAAAAATGCTACAAAAGATGATGTTTTGGGAAAAAGCAATGATTCTGACAAATTAGCAGATAATGGTACTTCACAAAAACAGAATACTACTGAAAATAATAATACTGGCGGACAGAATGCTTCTGCAGATGACAATAAAACAGAAAACATAACAATCTACAACATGACCAATGAAACAGACATTGAAATCAATAATACCACAACAATTAAAAATGTAAATAAAACAGTCAACAAGACTGTAGTTGTAAATGAGGAAAAAGCTCCTCCTAAAAAACCACCGGCTAACCTCATTGACTTGAGAAATACTGGTTTGCCAATATTGTTTTTAGTTATAGTGGTAATAGGGGCAGTATTTTTCTCTTTAAGACGTAAAAAATAGATAAGAGATTCTTTCTCTTATTTTTTTATTTTTTTAACTTCATTAAAAAATAAATAATTGGACTATTTAAGTAAATAGTCCGTCCAAGAATCCTTTTGCAGAATCTGTAGCATTTGTGTTATTCAACACATCAGATACTTTTGATTCATAATTGTTTTTGTCTCCTTGCGCATTTTGGATTTGTTCTATTGTTGTTGCAAGTTTTTCGACGTCACTGTTTGTAATGTTGATGTTGTTTACAACAGTGTAATTATTGATTATGTTTACGATTGTTGGGTGATCTGTAACGTTTTTCTCTTTAACGGTTTCTTTTACGTCATCAACCATTTTTGATACTTTATCTGAGCTTACGTTTGAGTTTTCAACAATTTCCGCTTGTGTGTAAATTTCCTTGTTTGCCGCTTCTTTTACGGTTTCAGGAATTTCAACGTTTGTAGCTTCTTCATAGGAATTCATTATTCCTGCTAATGCGGATTCACCAGTAGCAGTTATAGGACTTGTTACATAAACATGTCCGCTTTTGATTCCTGCTGATTTTAAAGCGGATAAATACATGTCTCCTGTTATTGTAGTGATTTTGGATTTGTCTACACTAACTTCAAGATTGTCATTATCGTTCAAATCAACAAGTGCTGATGAGAATATTTGGTCGGATCCGTAAGTTTTACCTGTTATTGTACTTGAAATTTTATTTACTTCGCTTGCAGTGATTATTTTTGTATTTGCATTTTTCAAATCAACATTTGCCTGATTTTTGAAAAATGAATCAACAGTATTTTTATAGTCTGCATTTGCATTTGTAGTCTCGCCGTAGGTAATTACTACAGGGTCCACTTGGCCTGAAAATCCGATAGGGATAATCACACCAACTAATATTATAGATAAAATAACAATACCTATTGTACTCTTGCGCATATTATCACCTCTTTATAATAGCAAATTTTATTTGTACATTTAAGTATTTAAATGTATATTATTTTAGTGTGTTTTTTCATATTTTCTTTAAATTTTCTAATATTCAGCAACTTTTATATGTTCTCAAATCAAATTTAATCTTATAGTAAATATTTATATTGCTATGTTTAATTATAACAATTTGAAAGGAGGTGAAAATACGGTAAAATTAAATAATCTGGTAATATTTGCATTAATTATTTCTGTATTGCTTCTATTTTCTGCAGGTACTGTATTTGCAGGAAATAATGAAACAATATCTGATGTAGTAAGTGTTCCTACAGAACATGAAGAAATAACGCACAGCAGTGCTGAAATTAATGAAATCCAAGCTGCTAACTCAGAGGGTCAAAAGATTGAAGCAACAAATAATGTAATTAATGTTGTCAATGTTAAGGATGCCTATAATAAAACTAGCAATACTTGGGATGAAGACGGTTTTAATTTAGCGGGAGCTACAATTAAAGTTTTTGATTCTTCAAATAAATTAATTTCAACACATAAAACAGATGCCAATGGTAATGCAGTAATAAAAAATCTGGGATCATCAAAATACTATTTGGAGATTTCTTATTCAACATATGAGCCAATTAAATTGGATCCAATTGATTTTTCTAAAAAATCAGGAACTGTTGATATTAAGGGTTTGATGTTTGTTCCGGATATTCTGCTTTTGGTGGATTATAACTCCCACAATGAAAAGGTTGACATATTGATGAACATGTCCCGAAGGGTTGCCTATATCAGTACAACTGATTTCGACAAGTCCAGGGCATGGCTGGTTGAATATGCCAATTATATGCACATTGACATGTTTTCAGAATCGGCATACAGCGTTTTGACAGGACAATATTTAAAGGAACTCCTTGCAAAATCTCCTGCTAATGCAAAATACAACGTTGCATATACTTTCAGTGTCTTTTCAAAACAGATATTAAATAACACTGGAATTCATATTGTAGGAGCTTCTCCTGCCAATAATACTTTCGATACTATAGAAAACACTTACATAGGTTCATATTTCCAAGCCCGTGATATTGAACAGTCAGATATTCTTCTAAGCAATATGAAAAATTATTTGGATTATGTTTATTACATAATTGATCCCTCAAAATATGATGATCCAACACTCGATGAGAATAATGCTCCGTTAATGTCTCCTGAATGCGGATTTTACCATCCGGATTTAGGTATGTACACCCTGGTTCCTGAAGGAAAGCTTATTAATCAGTGGATTCGTGAAAATCCTGGTTATACTCACAGCAGTGACGGTAGTTTAAACTGGATGACTGAAAATTATGTGGTATGGTTGACAAATGTTTTAGACCCTACAAAATTATTCAAACAATTTGAAAGCGATTACATTGCTAAATTCCATCCTACCAAATCATTCATAGCTATTGCTTCCTATTATGGTGGTGAAGAGGTTTCTGATGCATTAATTAGAGGTTATGAAGCTAACGGCAGACCAGCATTTAACGTATTTAAAACTGGTACTCAACCTCCTATGTCTTCAATATTAAATAAAATCAATAATATTTCAACTGTGGGCATTTCTGCTGTAAATTCATTATGCAGCTGGTCTTTGGACTATGCCAATGGTACTGCAGAACCTGATTTGACTGACATTGACCTTCATGTACTGAAAGGAATTGTTGAAATATCAGAATACAGTTACAACAGTGAATTGGGACCTCAAGTTGAATGGACATATATGGTTACTTATCCAAGTTTTGAAGGAGTATTCGGTCAGGTTGCATTATCCTGGGTGGACAGTCTAGGTAAGTCCCATGTAATTCAGGACGGTGTAGACAAGATGGTCCAATTGAACTGTAAATGGGCTGATTTGCATGACCTGAACAATTCCGATAAAAAGGTAGCTATAATGCTTTATAATTATCCGCCGGGTAAGGCAGAGATTGGTGCATCATATCTGGATGTATTTTCAAGTGCATATGAACTGATTATCCAGCTGGCTCTTCAGGGATATGATGTTGGCGGTAACTTCCTTTATTCAAATTATTACAACAACACCTTTGAAGTCCTTCTCAACACTTCCACAGGTTACAAAATAAACGGAAGCTATGTTAATCTGATTTCATTATACAATTTAACCCAAATCATATTTGACATGAACAATAAGGGTTCATGGGCAAGCGGTTTGCTTGAAAAGTATGTTGAAGAGAACTGGGATATGCTTATGAAGCATCATCAGTTAATTTCACTTGAAGACTTTGAGCATCTGACTTCAGATATCAGGGATGACCTGTACAATAAACTGATTGGGTATTGGGGAGACAATTTAGGTCCTGCAATGGTTTATAAAAATAAATATATTGTAATTCCTGGAGTATGGTTCGGTAATGTCTTCATTACTTTCCAGCCAAGTAGAGGTTGGGAGGAAGTTCAGGATTACCACAGCCTTGTTATCCCGCCGCATCAGCAGTATGTTTCATTCTACAAATGGATGGAAAAAACAGCTAAAATCAATGCTATTGTAAGTATGGGAACTCACGGAACTCTTGAATGGCTGCCTGGTATTAACCTTGGTGCATTTCCTGGAGACTGGACATTCGAATTGTCACTGATTCCTACAGTATATCCGTATATTGTATCCAACCCTGGTGAGGCAATGGTTGCAAGGGATAGAAGTTCCGCATTGCTGATTACTCACATGACTCCTGCAATGGTTTCATCCGAGTTATATGGTAATTATACTACATTAAAAAATTACATCAATTACTATAAGGAACAGCTAAGTCTTAACGTGACTTCCAATGCAGAATCATATAAAAAACTGATTCTTGAATTGGCACCTGAACTGGGTTTCAGAAATTTCTCAAAAGACAATGAAACATTCCAGGACTGGATTGACGATTTGCACCATTATCTTGATTCAATGGAAGATGACTTCAATACATTCGGTCTTCATACTCTCGGAAAAGTACTGACAGGTTATGAATTAACTGAAGAGGTTATTACAATTGTAACTTCCCAGACCAAGATTTATAATCAGTTGGTTGAATTCCTTTATCCTAATTTGAAGGAACTGGATTTCTATAAGGATATGCAGAAGAATTTCAAGTATTCCAAACAGGTCGATACAGTCAAGAACTTCCTGAATACTTATGTTTCCCGCCTTGTCAACGGCACTTCCGCAGAGGATTTGAACAGGGAGTACGGTATCAGGAAAGGCACAGCATTATATAATTCAACTTCCTACTGTGAAGACATCATTGCCAATATTCAAAGGAATAATGAATGGAATGCAATTTTACTTGCATTAGGCGGTCGTTATGTAAAATCAGGATTATTTGCAGACCCTTCCTATGGTGATTCAATACCTACAGGATATGACGGTTATGCTTCCGACCCTACAAGAATGCCTTCTTATGCTGCATACGAATCTGCTGTAACAATAGTCAACATGCTTTTGGCAAACTATTATGAACAGCACGGCAAATGGCCGGAACTTACTTCATTAATCTTATGGGGTACTGAAATTTCAAGAACTGAAGGAATCGGTGTTGCCGAGTTCATGTATCTTTTAGGATGTAAACCTGTATGGGCAGATAACGGAAAGGTTTTAGGCGTGGAACAATTGCCTTTGGATGAACTGAAAGTAACTCTAAGTAACGGCACAGTTTTAAACAGACCTAGAATTGACGTATTTGCAAGTATGGTTACAAACAATAAGGATTGGATTACATGGATGTTGACTTCAGTCAGTCTGGCTCTGAATGCTACAGGAGAGGATGAAACAAATAATTATGTTAAAAAACATTATGCTGAAAATCCGATGTTGGATAGGTTATTTGGTCTTCCGGGTAATGTATTAGAGGGAACCGGTATGTCAAATCTTATTCCAAACACTGCAGACTGGGATATTGCTTCAGTTAACGAGTATGCAATGGACATTTATTTAAGCAAAGTGTCCTATTCATGGACTCTTGATGCAAAAGGAAATGTTGTAGTCAACAATCAAAAGGAAAACTACAAATACTTGCTTGATAAGGTTGATGTAATTACTCAAAACTTTGACAGTTCCTGGAGATTGTTTGATTCAGACGATTACTATGATTGGTTCGGCGGTTTGTATAATGCTGCAAGCGTATTAAAAGAACAATCAGGTAAGGAAAGACCTGACACATCATTTTTTGATATCAGGAACAAAAACAACTATATTTCAAGGACTTATCAGGAAGAAATTGACTTTGAAGTTAGAAGTATCCTGTTAAATCCGCAGTATATTAATGCATTGGTAAACTCTCCTGCAGGAATGAACGCATATGCGTCCAGATTCCAGAACTTCTATGCAAGTACTGTAATAGGTGGTGGAAAATTAAATAGAGAGCTTGGTAACCAGCTGGCTAAAACTATGCATAATATTAACTCCGGAGTTACCAATTCTCAGTTAGCTGCCGGTGCTCAGTCTTCAACTGCATGGCTGATTTATATGGCTCAGCAGGGAATCTGGCAGGCTGATGCAAAAACCGTAAAAGATCTGGTTGATGATTATATGGATTCTGTTAATAAGTATGGTGTTGCATGTTGTCACCACACATGTAAGAATCTTGCATGGAATTCAGAAATCATCCAGTTAAGTTCCTTAACTCCTGCTGAAAAGCAAAAATTCGCAGAAATTCTTGCTCAGGCAACAAATACTGACCCATTATATAAAATGGACCAGGACTTTGATAAACAGGGAAGTAAAGGAAATAATAATGGTGCAGCTTCCGAAGGTGAAGAGGGCAATAAAAATGCAAATGTATTGTCAAACAGTACTTCACAGCAATCACAATCTGACGGTTCAAATGCCGGAGGTCAAACTGCATTTGGTAATGAACCATCTGCTTCAGGTGATGCAAAATCAAGTGCAGATTCACAAAGTTCACAGGACGCATCTTCTGGAGGAGAAAGTGCAGGCGGTGCTAAAGCATATGAACTTTCAGACAAATCAGCTTCCAAATCTGCAAGTTCAACTGAATCCAGCATGCCGATATTTGTAATTATTGCAGTTATTGCATTAATCGCTATATTCCTTGTTGGATATGTAAGAAAAAATGATGAAGATGAATATTAAATTCATCTACTTTTTTTATTTTTTTAGTTATTTTTAAATATTATATCTTGTCATAACTAATAACATAATAGAAAATTTTTAAAGTTTAGTTTAATTAAATTTTCTTTAATATATTAAAATTTAATAGATGAGGTATAATAATGATTAAAAAATTTAATATTTTTTTAGTTTTATTACTGCTTTTCATTTCAGTTGCTGCGGTCAGCGCAGTTGACAATGAAAATATGACTGAAATGGGTAGTAATGAAGCTATTCAAGATACGTTAGAGGTATCTGTTGATGAAGATATTAATTATGCATCCGATAATTCGGTTGATGAGGTATCAATCAACGAATCAGATTTGCTTTCTTCATCTTCATTTACCATTACTGAAAGTAATTATGACCAGTATTTTAATTCTAGAAATGGAGAATTGGTTTCTTCTGATGTAAAATCTGGTGATACAATAATTTTAGACGGCAGTTTTTCAAAAAAGAACTTTATTGTTAATATTCCAGTAAATATTGTTGGTTCTTCTTCCAATGATTTGAAAAACTCCATGGTCTTTTTGAAAAGCGGTGCTTCAAAAAGTACAGTTTCTAATTTAAATATTGCAAATTCCGCTTCAGGTAAAGCAGGTGTTGTTTTAGATGGTGCAGATTATTGTATAGTTAAAGATTGTATAATAAGCAATACCGGTGCTGGTTCCTATCCGATTTCAGTTATCAATGGTGCAAATTATAATAATGTAACCGGCAATAATTTAAAAGGATACGGTATTTCATACGGTCACGGTACCAGATCAACACCGGGATTAATCGTCAGCGGTTCTCATTATAATTATATAGCAAATAATTATGTTGAAGTGGATGACGCCAACGGTATATACCTGTCAAGTTATTCTGGCGAAAGTGATGATAAGCTTATTAGAAATAATGGGGGCATTTCCAACTTTAATGTAATTTATAATAATACAGTTAAATGTAATGAAAAGATTTTGCCTACTTCCTGGTGTTGGCTGATTCAGATAATGGGTAACAATAACACTATCAAATCCAATACTGTTATTAGAGGCTACAGAGGCATTACCACTGCGGGTTCTGGAAATATTATTGTGGGAAATACTATCATTAACATTACCGGTGCTGATTTTAATCACCTTGGTGTTGAAACCGGTGGAGAATATGGTATTGTAGGAGCTTATCAGTCTACAGTAATAAACAATACAGTTATTGGCGCTAAAATAATTTCAACCGGTGCCGGAATATCTGCAATTGACAATTCAGTTGTTGAAAACAATTGGGTCAATATCACTAAAGTGGGTAAAGGTATTAATTTGGCCGGTTCCAATGTAGTGGTCAGAAACAATACAGTTTACACAGTATCCGGTTCAGGTATTTATGAAAAAGATGAAGGATCAGGTCTTTTGGTTGAAAACAACTATGTCCATTCCAATTCAGGTGTAGGTATCCTGATTGAAAAGGTAAATTCAAGGAGAATGCCTTCAAACGTTACTGTCATCGGCAACACTGTTATTACTGAAAATAAAGTAGCTATTGATGCAAGCGGAGTAATGGAATCCACTTCCAACATTGACGTTAAATCCAACAATGTTGATGGAAAATTGATAATCAGTCCTGCAGGAGTCATTGATACATCAAAAGCAACATTTATCTTCAAAGGAGATACAATCACAATTACCCCTTCCAACATTAGGGAATATATTAATGATAACGGAGGATTGACTTCAGAGGTTAATGATGGAGATATATTGGTATTTGACGGAACATTCAATAATGAAGTCATTTATGTTACAAAAGGTGTTAAAATAACCGGTAAAAATCCAGTATTCTATAATTCCACATTCAAAGTAACATCAGGAAATGTATTGATTGAAAATTTAACTATCATCAATAGGGAGGCTAACAGAGTCAATGCATGGGGTATTTTCATAAATCAGGCTTCAGGTGTTAAAATAGCTAACAATAAAATTACAGTCAGTGATCCTAAAGCGGCTTATGCAGTTTATGTTTTGGAATCAACTGAGGTTTCAGTTTTAAACAACGAATTGACATCCGAAGGGGACTATCTGACATTTACCTTGCTTTCATACGCTTCTGAAAATTGTACTTTTGCAAACAACACAATTAAAACATTTGGTACAGGTGAAGTTTATTCATTCATTCCTGAAAAATGCATTGACGGTAATGAAATAACTATTGATGGAAAACAATATTGCATTGACGGCAATGAATTGTTGATAGACGGTAAATCTTATTGTATTGATGGTAATGAGCTTGTTATTGACGGCAGGTCCTATTGCATTGACGGCAATGAATTGGTTATTGACGGACAAAAATATTGTATTGACGGTAATGAATTAGTCATTGACGGTAGATCTTACTGTATTGACGGTAATGAATTGACTATAGACGGTAAAGTTTATTGTATTGATGGTAATGAGCTTGTTATTGACGGCAGGTCCTATTGCATTGACGGCAATGAATTGGTTATTGATGGACAAAAATATTGTATTGACGGTAATGAATTAGTTATTGATGGCAGGTCTTACTGTATTGACGGTAATGAATTGACAATTGACGGTAAGGTTTATTGTATTGATGGTAATGAGCTTGTTATTGACGGTAAAAAATATTGTATTGATGGTAATGAGCTTTGCATTGACGGAGCTGAATACGCTATGGGTGAATCACACGTTATCTCAGAAATTTATCAAACCTACGGAATTTTATTATTATACTCATCTAACAATGAAATTTCTGGAAACGATGTAAATGTCACTTCAAAACTGGCTTCTGTTCATGCAACAACCGGAAAAGATAACTCTACAAATTCATTGGTTGGAATTGACTTGTACTTCAACAGCCACAATAACGTATTTTCCAACAATAACATCTACATAAAAGCTAATGACAACTACATTTATGGTATGGGTGTTTTAGGATATAACACAGGCCACACTGCTCCTGAAGGTCAGGGTGCTACCAATAACCGTTTTGAAGGAAATGAAATCACTCTTGAAGGCCCATATTTCACAACAGGTTTGATTGTTGGCAGTTCCTCTGAACAGACACTTTTAAAAGACAATGTTGTTAATTTAAAATCACCTGTCAGCTATGGAATTACTCTGGAAATGTCTCAAAAATCAACTATTGAAAATAATGTTTTAAACTTAAACGCTGATGTTGTTTACGGAATCGATTTGATTTCCTCCAGCGATAATGTTATCAGCAATAACACAGTTGTCGGAGAAGGCAAACAGGTCTACGGCATGTTAATTTCCAACGGTAAAAATAATGGAATTCGTGACAATTCAGTTAAAGCTAAAGGTAATGGTGAAAACTTAACTTTCAAAAACTTGGACTCTCTCGGATTCGGTAACGCAGGTATTTATCTTAGGGCAAATTCAACCAATAATGAAATTACAGGCAATAATATAACTTCCGCTAAAGGCTATTCTATTCTTGCTGACAGCATTGCAGTTTCAAATGTGATTGCTGATAATTATCTTGAAAGTGAAAAAGGCATTGCAGATAAGGCAGTAAGCGTTCCTGAAGGAAATAACGTTTCAGATAATTATGTATATGTTGCAGAACCGTTATCCGTTAGTGCCGGTGATGTTGCATATATGGGAACTGGAACATTTACAATAACATTCGATAAAATCATGGACGGTGCTGTTGTAAAATTCTATGATTCAGATGGAGTTTTATTTGCCCAATCTGAAGTTTCAAACGGCATTGCAACTGCAAGTTATAAATTTGATGCTACATTTATACCTGCACAATACATATTTTCAGCTAAAACTTCCAGGGAAAACTATAATGATGTCACTTCCGAATTAAAATTCACAATAACTAAAGGCAATATAGTAATTGATATGGCTGACATTTCAATTGAACAGGGAAATCCTGGAAATATTGTTGCAAAGCTTTTGGATGAATTCGGAAATCCTATAGCCAATACCAATGTCCAATTCAAGAGGATTAACTCTGCAGGAAGAGCAACACCTATTGGAAGTGCAGTCACTGACAAGGAGGGTATTGCTGTATATAATTATGAAGTTCCAGAATCCTTAGAACCTGGCAGTCATGTAATAACTTCTGAAGTTGCTTCTTCAGATTATTATAATGGTGCAAATTCATCTTCTACTTTGCAGGTAATTGAAAAAATAACAATCACTGGAAATAAAGCTTACAGTGTTTATTACGGCAATACTGTAACATATAAGGTTAGAATTGTTTCTACTGATACCAAAAATCCTATTGTAGGTAAGGCAGTAACATTTAAAATCAAAGATAAGACTAAAACTGTCAATACTGATTCAAATGGTTATGCATCATATTCAGTAAAATTACCTGCAGGTTCATATACAATTACTGCAACATGTGAAAATAAACAGGTATCCAATAAAATCACATTCAAACCTACAGTAATTGCTAAAAACCTTTCTAAAAAGAAAGCTAAAACCATCAAGTACACTGTTAAAGTAGTTGACAAAAAAGGTAAAGTGGTTAAAAATAAAAAGGTTACCTTTAAGGTTAAAAATAAAAAATACACTGCAAAAACCAACAAAAAAGGTATTGCTACTTTGACACTTAAAAATTTCAAAGTAGGTAAATATTTAATATATTCTACTTATAGTCGATGCACTGTAAAAACAACCTTAACCGTTAAAAAATAAAGGTTTTAACCTTTATTTTATTATTTTTTCAATTTTTCTTTAATTAAATTTAAATATTCTCAAAATTATATATTTAGACAATAGTCATTTTTTTTCAATTTTATTAGACTATTTTTTTTAATTTACATAATAAATGAGGTGAAACGATTAGGTCAAAAACTTTATTTATTTCATTAATCATGCTATGCTTAGTAATGTTGTCTGCAGGAGTTACATTCGCTGCAGATAATGCTTCTGATGTTGTAGCAGCTGATGAAATAGCTACTGATGAACCGCTTGCTGTTGAGCAAAACGCTCAGGCATTAAGTGAAAGTACTAAGATTTATATTAATAATTCAAATATTAATCAGTATATTGATAATAATACAGGTACAATTTATGAAAATGTTACCGCAGATGAATTAATATTTGATGATACTTTTGAAAATTTGAACTTAACTGTAGAACGTCCTATAACATTGACTGGAGGAAATAATTCCTATTTCAATAATCCAAACATTGAAATTTATTCAAGCAATGTTATTTTACAAAACTTTACAATACTCCAGCAAAAAGGTGTTAATTCTATTTTTGTAGGGGCAGATGAAAATTATACTGTTGATAATGTAAGCATTTCTCATGTGGACATTACATTTACAGATAACCAAAATGGTGCAGGTGCAATTCCTATTGAAGTTATAAACTCAAATAATTTCATTTTGGCAGATTCCAGTATTTATTATACTGGTAGAACAGACGGTAATTATCTTAATAATATTATCCGTATAACCAATTCAAGAAATGCTAAAATTAATGACAATAAATTTAGTGGGGATTTAGCTTCTATTCCAGTTGATTGGGTTCCATCTAGTTCTGGCTGGGTGAAAAATCCTATGAGTGAAGGAATTGTCATCAAAGATTCTGACAATGCAACTTTTGATAACAATATTGTAGATGTTACTTACAATAATGTTTCTGGTGTTTACGATACTATTTATGCTGTAGATGTCTCAGGATCTGATGCTGTCATTACTAATAACAATATTACTGCTAATGGTAATTCCTATATTTATGGTATTATTGCATCAGGTGATAATTTCACAATCAAATCCAATAACATTAACTCTACTGGAGTATACTATGCTAACGGTATGGATATTGAAGGTCCTGCTTCCGGTGTAATTGAAAACAACAACATTGATGTTAGTGCTGAAAGTAGTGCTTATGCTATTTATTCCGGTATGAATGGTGCTAATGTTACTGCTGATTATACTGGTAATAATATTACTGGTAAAGCTTACAATGTATTTGGTTTCTCTTTAGGTGACGTTTCAAGTAATCTTAATGATAATTTTGTTGATTTAACTGGTAATTATACTACTGGTGTTGCTTTCAGAGGAAGCAATATTAAAGCTATAGGAAACAGAATTATTTTGAATTCTTCCGAAGAAGGTAATGAATCTATTTGGGAAGGATTTGGTGTTGAAGCTGTTGGTATTAAAGTTATTAAAGGTGGTGCTTATTTAGGTAATAATACTATTGCTACTTCCGGTAAAGGTGTTTCTTTAACTGGTAATGAGACTGCTTCTATTATGGCTTACAATTTCATTAATGTTGTTGCTGGTGCGGATAAGGATGCTTATGCTATTTATGCTGTAGATGCTTCTGTTTTATTGGCTATAGGAAATACTGTTGATTATCAGGGTGCTACTAATGGTGCTGGTATTAATAATGCTGTGTATCTTAATAATGTGTCTGCTTGGATTGCGGGAAACAAGTTTGATTTGGATTTAGTTTCTTCTTATGTTCCTTGGTTTGAGATTCCTGCTGGTTCAGATAACTGGGTATCTTTCCCTGTTTCTGAAGGTATTGTCTTTGATGAATCTGACAATGTAATGTTCAGGTATAATGAGGTTAATGTTACTTACAATGATGTTGTAGGCTTTTATGATACTATTTATGCAGTAAGTTTCAAGAATTCTGATAATGCTACTATTAAAGACAATAATATTACTGCAAATGGTCACACTTACATTTATGGTATTCAGGTAAGTGGAAATAACTTCACTATTGAAAATAATACAATTGCAGTTGCATCTGATATTTATTATGCTAATGGTATTGATATTGAAGGTCCTGCTTCCGGTGTAGTTAAAGACAATAATATTGATGTTAATGCTGATAAT
>NZ_CACWVY010000037.1 GCF_902764455.1 uncultured Methanobrevibacter sp. | reverse complement strand
TAAGGTGTCAACAGGTCTGAGTTTAGGGTGAGCTTCCATGTAGAATCCGTCTGCAGATCTGGAGAGACCTAAGGTTTGTCTGAGTTCGTCAGATCCTGCGGAGTGTTCGAGACCTACACTTAATACAACTAAATCATAAGTGTATTCAGTTACTTTACCGAGTAAAGTATCTTCTGCTCTGATAGTTAAGGTTAAATCGTCGTTTTCGAAGATTTGAGCTGGTTTACCTCTGATAAATTCAATACCGTATTTTTCTTGAGATGTTTTGTAGAACTCTTCGTATCCTTTACCGAATGAACGGATATCCATGTAGTAACAGGTTACTTCGGTGTCAGGTTCGTGGTCAATACATAATTGAGCGTTTTTCATGGAGTACATACAACATACTCTGGAACAGTATGGTTTACCGATTTGTTCATCCCTTGAACCTACACAGTGGATGAATGCTACACGTTTAGGTTCGATACCATCGGAAGGTTTTACAACGTGTCCTCCGGTAGGACCGGATGCGTTAATCATCCTTTCAATTTCCATAGCAGTAATTACGTTTGAGAAACGTCCGTATCCGTATTGGTAAATTCCAGATGGGTCGAATGGGTCGTAACCGATAGCTGCTACAATAGTACCAACTTCTAATTCGATTTCTTCAGCTTGTTGATTGTGATCGATAGCTTCTGGACCACAAACTTGTACACATAAGTTACATTCGATACAGTAATCTTTATCGATAGTTGCACATAATGGTACAGCTTGAGGGAATGGGATGTATGCAGCTTTAACCATACCTACACCTTCGTCGTAGTAGTTAGGTATTTCGATAGGACAAGCTTCTTGACAAGATCCACATCCAGTACATAATGCTTCATCAACGTATCTAGGTTTTTTCTCTACTTTTACGGTGAAGTTTCCGATGTATCCGTCAACTTCAGTTACTTCTGCGTAGGAAATTAATTCGATGTTTTCGTGTTTGAAAGCGTCTACCATCTTAGGTGCTAAAATACACATTGAACAGTCGAGAGTTGGGAATGTTTTATCTAATTGTCCCATTCTTCCACCAATGGTTGGGTTTCTTTCAACCATGTAGGTTTTGAATCCCATGTCACCTAAATCTAATGCGGTTTGAATACCTGCAACTCCACCACCGATAACTAATGCAGTGTTGTTTACATCTACTTTAGTTGCTTCTAATGGTTCGAGTAATCTTGCTTTTGCAATAGCCATACGGGTTAAATCTTTAGCTTTTGCAGTAGCTTCTTCAGGTTGGCTCATGTGTACCCAAGAGTCTTGTTCTCTTAAGTTAGCAAATTCAAATAAGAATTTGTTTAATCCAGCTTCTTCTACACATCTACGGAAAGTAGGTTCGTGAAGACGAGGAGAACATGCTGCTACAACAATTCTGTTTAAGTTTTTCTCTTTAATGTCTTCTTGGATCATTGCTTGACCTGGGTCAGAACACATGTATTTATAGTCGGTTGCGTATACTACATTTGGTAATGTCTTTGCATACTCTGCTACGTCAGGACAGTCGACTACTCCACCAATGTTAACACCACAGTGACAGACGTAAACACCTATCCTAATTTCTTCGTTATTTATATTTTCTTCTGCCATATTAATTCACCTTGTACAAGTCGTGAAAAATATCTAATATATCATAAAAATTGCAATTTTTTAAAAAAAGTCTATAGAATTTTTACATAGTATTAGATATACATATGTAGTAAATACACATATATAAAGGTTTCTTATAACATCTTGGAGTAAAGTTTATATATAATGAATAAAAATACTGATTAAAATTACATTGATGAATAAATAAATGATATTCAAGTCTATTTATCCAAAATAAAGATTAATTATTATTATTTGTCTAAATAATAAATTTAGGTTTGTTAAAAAATTGAAAATTTTGCTACAAAATCATGATAATTATCGGGAGTGTAATCAAAGAGATTACAGTGTTGATTAATATGCAGTCTGAGGTCAACTCATAATCCAGCTTATATGTTATTGCAAGAAGAAGTGACATCATTCCTGACGGCATTGCAGCTTCAACAATTGATACACTATATTCAAGATTTATAAGACCTAAATAATTGGCTATAAGAAATGCTATAAATGGAAATATTGCTAATTTCATAATTGAAGTAAATACAATCATATTTTTAGATCTGGACAATGCTGAAAAGTCTATTGAAAGCCCCAAAGCAATCATGATTAATGGAATTGCACCCTGTCCCAAATAATTTATGGTATTGTCCAGAACAGATCCGATTGGTACATTGATAAAGTTCAAAAGCAAACCTAAAACAACTGCCCAAAGAGGCGGGAAAAAAGCAATTTTTTTAAATGCAGTTTTAACTGTCCCTCCAAATTTCAATATTAAGACAAAGGAAAGAAGCAGAAATATACACAATGTTGCCATGTCACAAAAAATTGCCCTTAAAAAACCATCCTGACCAAAAATACCTAAAGTAACAGGATATCCCATAAATGCAGTATTTGCAATCATTACTGTAACAAGTACTGACCATAACGTAATGTCATCCAATTTAAATTGCTTTAAAATAAAAAATGAAATAATTCCTGTTACAGCTGAAGATGCCAAAATTATAAACGGCAATATCCCCAATTTCGGAATCAATGACAAATCTGCATTATAAATTGCATGAAATATCATACATGGCATTAAAATGTACATTACTATTCTATTGAAAGGGTCTATATCCTTTTCAGATAAAAAATCAATTCGTTTGAGAAAATATCCCAAACCAATCATCAAAATAATAGATAGAATAGTGGTTTCAATAGCATTCATGCTAGTAAATATGAACTTTGAAATATAAATAATTTATTAAAAAAAAGTTAAAAAAAAGAAAGGAAAATTAACTAACGATACCTTCGCTAGTAATTTTAAATACACATTCACCTTCAGGCAAATGAGGAGAATCCACTAAACGTGCAATTCTTTTACCTGCAAGACCTTTTTTAAGCCAAATTCTATAGGTAGAAGCGTGACCTAAAACATGCCCACCAATAGCTTTAGTCGGACTTCCAAAGAAAGAGTCCGGTTTAGCTTGAACTTGGTTGGTTAAAAATACTGCAACATTATAGGTATTTGCAATTTGTTGAAGGGAGTGTAAATGTTGGTTTAATTTTTGTTGTCTTACAGCCAATGATTCTCTTCCGACATATTCTGCCCTGAAGTGAGCCATTAATGAATCCACAATAACTAATCTAATGTTAGCTCCGCCTTGGATAAGTTCATTAATTTTGTCAACCATTAAAATTTGGTGAGCGGAGTTGAATGCACGGGCAACATGAATTCTGCTTAATACCTGTTCGACATCCAAATCAAATCCTTCAGCAATTTGTCTAACTCTTTCAGGACGGAAAGTGTTTTCAGTATCAACAAATACACATTCACCATCAAGACCGCCAAGTTCTTCAGGCAATTGAACAGTAACAGCTAATTCATGGGAAATTTGACTTTTACCAGATCCGAATTCACCGAATACTTCAGTAATTGATTGGGTTTCAATTCCTCCACCGATTAAATCGTTGAATTCTTGGCTACCTACTGTAATGTGACCAACGTCTTTTCTTCTTTCATCAACTTCTAAAGCAGTTTCAAAATCAATGTTTTCAGCACGACGAGCAGCTTCGATAACCTTTTCAGCTACACCTTCACCAATTTCTGCTTTAACTGATAATTCTTTTGGAGTAGCGGTTGCTAATCTCATCATGTCTGCAAAACCTGCATCTTTTAATTTTTCTGCTGTTTTTTCACCAACACCCGGCAAATCTGCTAATTCTACCATAATAATCATTCCTTTGTTTGTTTATTTAAAAATATTTGTTTAAGATTTTTTTAGGACGTAACCTATTTTCTTCATTAAATTCATCAAAGCTAACATCAGCTATAATCTCAATAGTTAAACCTGTTAAGTCTTCAAGCTTGTCTTCAATTCCATAACCATCTTCAATAAGACTAATAACTTCTTCTTTTTTCATTCCAATAAGTTCTTCGGCTAATTTATCAAAGAATGTTACTTGGATATCACCTGTATCATCTTCAATTCTTGTAGGAACCATAAGAAGATAATCCGGTTCATCAAAAGTATGGCCACAGTTATCACAAATGTACTCATCAATAGACTCTTCGACAGATTGGTTACAGTTAGGACATCTTTTACGAAGAACCCTATCAGTATTTACTTCACGAATTGTACCTGTGACAGATATGTTAGTGTCATCTTCTAATAATGATTCAATTTGTTTTGAAACATAAATTGCTTCCATTAACTCTTCTATGGAAGGTAATGCTTCCAATTCACTTTCACTAGGTTCAAGAAGAGTGGTAGCACTTGAAACATTAGCTTCAAGACGGTTATCCATATTTAAAGCTAAACGTGGATTTTGTAATTTTATTCCATCACCAATATTTCTTTCTTTTAAAGCATCTTTATCCCATAATGCAACTCTAATGGTTCCGGTATCGTCTGCTATTTCAATATTTCTAACATGACCGCTTTCACCTGAATCCCTGTCAAATTCACGTACATCATACATCTCAATTATTCTTCCGATAATGATGGTATCTTCTTCATCCTCATCAAGATCTTCAATCTTTTTAGGATTGTAAATAGCTTTTTCCAGTGTAGACAATTCAGGAATAAACATTGCGGCAGCCTGTTCATCGGACAATTTAATAACCCTTGAGCCGCTTCCAATATTCAAATCAACACTCATCATTCCAAGTCTGGTTCTGGCATTTTCAATTTGATATGCGTCACCGACAACATATTCTTCCTTAGCTCTTTCATTCCAGAATGATAATCTTACTTTTCCGGACTCGTCTGCAAACATTACTGAACGAACTTCACCGACAGAACCGTCATCACGTTGGAATTCATTAACATCATTAACAGAAAGTATTCTACCTACAATATCTATTTCTTTACCTTCGTCATCAATTTGTTCTATTTGACCAATAGGAACAGGTCTTAATTGCTCTCTGATGGATTCAAATTCATCTAACTCTTCAATAGTTAAATTTTCAGGGTTTATGGTAATTTGAGTATTGAATCCTGTATTCATGGAATATCCGCTTTCAGTATACTCATCATAGCGAACATTACCGCCGATGATTTTAACAATGTCTCCTTTATTTATTGGTAGAGCAGTATCATCACCCCAGAGAGTTACTCTAATAGATCCTGTTGAGTCTCCAACATCGAAGTTTCTTAATCTTCCTTCAGTGTTGTCTGATTTTCTTAAAAAGGTTCTGATATCTTGAAGTCTTATAACTACACCTTTAATGGCAACATCACTCTGTTCTGCCAAATCACCAATTTGAGAGAATTCCTGTTCAATTTCAGGTACGTCAAAGTCTCCTTTAATTATTCTGCCATCCCAGTGAGTAAGTGATATTTCTTGCTGGCCGTCCCTGTTTGTTCTTTCACGAGCCTGTGCAGCAAGTATTTTAACAGTATCCCCATCTTCCAATTTTAAATCATGAATAAGCTCAACATTTTTATTCCATAAAGTATAGGTGATTCTTCCGCTTTTATCTTGCAATTCAAGGGATGCGACTTTTCCTTGTTTTCCATTCTTTTCATAGCTTCTGATTGTAGGAATTCTTAATATTCTTGCAATGATATTTACTTTGGTTTCTGGTTCGATATCTGCAATGTCAGTTATAGTTTCTTCATAAACAGGGAATTTAGAAGAATCTTCTTCAAGATGAACAATGCTTGATCTAGGTCTTAAATTAGCTTCAAGACCTGAATATCCTTCCTTGATATCTACATTTTTAATTTGAATAATGTCCCCTTCTTTGAATTTCTTTAAAAGAGTCATGTTTTGAGTCCAGAAAACACATCTCATTGTACTGGTATTATCCTGAAGTTCTACATTGCAGACTTCTCCCTCATTACCTTTACGTGTTTTGAATGACCTTTTATTAGAAATGGATATTACTCTACCAGAAACTGTAGCATCCTTACTTCCTTCTTCTAAATCTTTTATTGATTTAACGGCAAATTCAGGTCTTTCTGAAACAGTTTCTACTTCTTCTGTTACATATTGACCTACAACAAGATTTGCCAAAGAAACATCATCCATATATGGATTATGGGAATTCTCAATTTTTTGCTCTTTCATTTTAGCTAAGAATTCTTCTTCTGTAATTTCATCTTTGACTTTATCATAATATTCTTGAAGTTCTTCAGTCATTGTAAATTCAGTCTCTTCACTTTCATCTGAATTATCATCACTTGCTGAAACTTCAAACGGCATTTCTTCTGAATCATCATTTGAAGGACTTGAAAGAATAGATGTGTCAACACCAGTATAATTTTGAACTACCATCTGTGCAGCTCCAAAATCATCTATAAATCCTGTATCAACATTATCGTTTTTTACTTTTTCTATTTCTTCCATAAACTCTTCTTCAGAAACTTGATCTTTGATTTTTTCGTATAATTCTAAAATTTTTTCTTCCATACCAAACCCCTCATAGAAAAGTTAATTATTATTTTATAATTATTCTCTATATAAAGTATTAGAGAGAGCATTTGACAAGTAATATTTTTAAAAAAAATTTATTATAAATATAGTTAAAGTGTGAAAATATGACCCTATGAAAAAACACTAATATGCATTCGGATTTTTCTTTAAAGTAGTTTTAATCATTATTGCCAAATCCAATCCCATATGCCAGTTTTCTACATACTCAATGTCATATTGTATACGTCTTTTGATAGAAGTATCTCCACGACATCCATGAATCTGAGCCCATCCGGTAATTCCCGGACGCACTTGATGTTTAACCATATATTTAGGAACATCTTTTTTAAATTGCTCTACAAAATAAGGCCTTTCAGGTCTTGGGCCTACAACACTCATATCTCCTTTTAAAACATTGAAAAACTGAGGCAATTCGTCAATACTAGTTCTTCTAATAAAGTTTCCAACCAATGTCTTTCTTGGATCATTCTTTGTTGTCCATTCAGATTTTTCCAAACCAGGATCCTGAACCTTCATGCTTCTAAATTTATACATGTTGAAAGGTTTACCGTTGTGGCCTATTCTTTCCTGTTTAAATATGATAGGTCCTCTAGATGTTAATTTTATTGCTATTGCAGTGAATATCATGATTGGTGAAGTAATAATGATGGCAATTATGGATATAATATAATCTGAAGTGTATTTTAAGAACTTGTTAAAGTCATCATCCAAAGGAACATAACGGATATTGATTATTGGAATATCCTCAATCATGTCCACAGATGGCTGGGCTGGAAAATACCTGATGTAATCTGGAATTATTTCCGCTTTGATACCTACCTTTTCACAGCTTTCCACAAGCTCGTTGATACGATAGTAATATCTTAAAGGAATTGCCAGAACAACTCTGTCGAAATTATTTTTTTCCAATACCCTATCCAAATCCTTAAAGGCACCGATGATTCTGGTTCCTGAAACTTCCATTCCAATATGTTCTGAACGACCTAGGATTCCACTGACTGCAAAACCCAAATAAGGGTTATTTTTAATTTTACTTGCAAATGTGAAAGCCAAATCATTATCTCCCACAATTAAAATATGCTTGATATTTCTATTATTGACTCTAATTCTTCTTAAGATGCTTCTGATAATAAAACGTTCAATAATTCCCAGAAATGAAGCAATAAATGCTAAAAGGATAAGCATGATTCTAGAAAAGTCCGGCTGGTTTATAATGAACAAAATTGAAACCAGTACAAAGAATGCTACAATATTCACCTTAATTATTTGTGTTGCTTCTGAAAATATGGTTTTATAAGTTCTGCGGGGCTTATATAGTCCAAAAGCAAAGTATAAAATAAGATAAGTTGGAATAACTGCGAATACTAAAAATAAAATATAGTCATGAAGGGGTAAATGTTCCCCAATTGGTCCGAATAAAGTTGTATGAAATCTCAGCCAAAATGAACTTGCTAGTGATACTACAACAACTAAAACATCAAGCAGTACCAAACTAATATTCAATAATCGCTGATTTTCCTTTATCATAATAACTACCAAAAAAACTAGTTATAAATATATTGGTAGATATCATATTTAACTTTTAGTTTTAAACAAATTTAAAAATAGCTTTATAATGCATAAAACAGCTATTCCAATGTAAACAATAATATTTACAATGAATGAAGATTCATGTGCATGGTGTTTTTTATAATAAATATACATTGCACGATAAAACTCATAAATAAGTTTATTTTTTTGTTTTTTACTGCTGGCACCCTTAAGGTGTGTTATTGAAGATTTTCCATAATAAACTATCTTCCAGCCCGCCTGTTTTATTCGGTAGCACAAGTCAATATCCTCACCATACATAAAAAACGTTTCATCCAGAAGACCGGCATCATCCAAGGCTTTACCTCTAATAAACATGAATGCGCCTGTAAGACAGTCAATTTCATAGACCTCGCCATCCGGCAAATCTGTCAGATTGTAATTGTCATCCTTGCTTTTGGTTGGAATATGAAACAGCCTGAAAAAAGAATTCTTAACGTTCGGAAAGGTTCTTTTGCATGCCTTGTCCAAATCTCCGTTTTCCAGCCTTACCCTGCATCCGCAGGCTCCGACATCCCCATGACTTTCCATATAATTATAAATGCTTTCTAAAGTATTCTCCCAAACAACAGTATCCGAATTTAAAAGCAGCACATAATCGCTTGAAAGCTGCCTTAAAGCCAAATTATTTCCAGCTGCAAAACCCTTATTTTCATCAGATGAGATAAACTTAACGCTGTCTTTAAAATAATCCTTCAACTTTTCTAAACTGTCATCACTTGAAGCGTTGTCAACGACGATGACTTCTATGGTGAAAGGATAGGAATATTTAAAAATTGAGTTAACTGTGTCTCTTGTCAACTCAAAAGTCTGATAATTTACAATTACAACCGAAAGATCCATAATTTACCTTTTTAAAAATTTAATTGTGTTAATAATTAATCTATATTCCATTTTTAAATAGTTTATTGTATTTTTCCAATGGAATTTGGTTTTTTGAATTTCATTTCTTCTGGATAAACCTTCTTTAATTCCTGAAAGATAAACCGGACCGAAACCTTTCTTTAAAAAGAAAATATATTTAATTAAAAATCCTAAAAACAGAAATATAAAATTTAAAATCTTTAATGGAATCGGAATATTTTTATAAACCGTCCATACATTGTTACGGGCAGCAAGACGTACTTTAAATTCATTGTGCCTGCTACCACTTGTTGCACTTCCAATATGATAAACAACAGCCTGCGGACATAACAGATTATGATAGCCGTTTATTTTTGAGCGTATTGCCAAATCCACATCCTCCATATAAGCAAAATACTTATCATCAAACATTCCAAGTTCCTCAAGGAGTGACTTTTTATAAAGGGCCGCACCTGCACAGCTTGAAAATATCTCCCCGACCTCAACATATTCATCAGAGGGATGATTTTCACCCGTCTTTTTTGTCCATGCAAGAAGATTATATTCATCGCCAACATCGTCAATCAAATCCTTATTGTCATATTGAAGCATTTTTGCCTGAACAGAAAATATATCCTGACGTGAAGAAATTAAATCCACCATATGCTTAATAGAACCTTTTTTAACTTCAGTATCATTGTTTAAAGAGAATATATATTCATATTTGGCTTTTAAAATCCCCTGGTTAACAGCTGGAGCAAAACCTCTATTTTCCTGGTTTTCAATGACAATAACAGAAAAATCAAATGAATTGTTCCTGATAAACTCTAAACTATTGTCCTTGGATCCGTTATCAATGATTATGACCTCTCCAATATGCTCGCTTTCGCCATTAAGTGATTCGAAGAAAGCTTTCAAAAATCTTTCCCCATTATAATTTGGTGTTACAACAGAAACTTTCATATCAATCAATAGAATTTTTAAATTTAAACCACAATTTATAATATAATTTCGGATTTAATAAAAATAGGTTTACTTTTGTCTTGAATTTTAAATCCCCTCTAAATCTGGCTAATTTTGAAAACAGATCCTTTTTTTCCATTACATACATTACTTCATCAAAACCATAGCAGCTATAAAAGAAATAGTTCATATTACCAAATATTGCCTTTGGAATTCTAGTATAAATTATTGAATTTGCCAGACTGTTTTTTCCGTTAATCCTATAATAATTAGCAAGGTTTTCAAAAATTGGAACTATATCAAAACGTCTATACTCAGTTGTTCTGATTGCCGAATCATAGCGTTGGACATAATAATATGTGATTTCCTTACTGACATGTATTCTGTCGCCATGTATTAAAGCTTTAAGTGCAAATTCAGTATCTTCACCATAAACAACACCCGGAGTGAATCTGATATCAAAATTCTTAATAATTTCCGTCCTGTAGGCCAGCTGGAAAAAATTAAACAAAATTTCCATGTTCAGTTCTTTTCTAATAAATTCATCAGTAGAAATGGTATCGAAATTAAAATTATTAGGATTGGGGGAAATCTCATCATCATGCTGCTTTGCAAACTGAATCATATTGAAGTCATAGCCCTCTACATATAATTCAGACAAATGGTTTTCCAAAATATAATCATCACCGTCGACAAATACCAGATATTCTCCTTCTGAAATATCTATTCCATGATTTCTTGCAACACTAACACCGGCATTATCCTGATGTATTACCTTGTACTTAACTCCACAGTCCTTCAAAGTGGAATTTATAATTTCCAGGCTGTTGTCTGTAGAACCGTCATCAACGACAATGATTTCATAGTCCCTGAAATTTTGATTAATTACTGATTTAAGAGTGTTACCTATATATCTTCCACAATTATAAACTGGAATTATAACACTAATTTTAATATCATTCATAGTAACCCTCTTATTTTAAAAGAAAATCAACAACACGCTTAGATGCTTGACCATCAATTTCATTAAATTGTGTTTTTACAAATTCAGATATTTTATTTTCATCAAATTCATTTTTTTCTATTACATTGATTAACTGGTTTGAATCATAAACGACAGGACCAGGAACTGAAGATTTAAAATCGAAATAAAATCCCCTTTCTTTAGTCAAATAACTGTCATAATCATATGTGAAAAATATTATTGGCTTGTTTAAAAGAGCAAATTCTATCATGATTGATGAATAATCAGTTATCAGCATGTCACTAATCAAAAGCAATTCCTGTTCTGAAGGATAATCGCTGCAGTCAATATATTCACCTTTTGATGAGATATCATCTTTATAAAAGTTTTTGATTTTAGGATGAAGCCTCAAGGCCAAAATATACTCATCACCCACCAATTCGTTGAATTTCTCCAAATCCAAATAATCAAATACATTGTTGTATTTTTCTTCATCCCTGAAAGTCGGAGCATACAAAATAATCTTTTTATTATCATCAATTCCGTATTTTCTGCAAAATTCGGATTTTAAACCGCTGATATCATGGTTTTCAAAATAGTAATCGGCTCTGGGAAGGCCCAAAGGTTTAATTTTTTCTTGAGGGATTTGAAATGCCTCACTGTAAAATCCTTCAATATTGCTTGAAGAAACAATTAAATAATCAGTATTTTCACTGGCTTTCTTAAGTATATCTCTACTTTCAAAATCAACAGATCCTCCAAATTTTTTAAATGCACCTGGAGCATGCCATAGCTGGACAACAATATTTTCAGGATTAAATTTCATGAATGCTAAGGGGAAAAAATTATCATTTAAAAATATAAATTTGGAGCTGGATAAAAGCTTAAAACTATTGAAAGACAATTTGTCCTTGTAAAATAAGTGAAATTCAAAACTCCCTCTTTTTTCAAATTCTTTTTTAATATAATCTAAATTACCTTTGAATGATTCATTGGAATCTATAACAAATGAAACTCTATTGCTTTTAACATTAGTACGCTTAAACAAACTAAATAAAGCACCGTAAATTCTATGCTTAAAATATTTCATAAACATCAAGACAATTTAGTGGAAAAATGCCAAAATTCCAGGTACAGACTCCATCATTGCCTGTATACCCAAAATGAAAATAGCAAGTCCTCCAATGAAATTAATAACTCTTGCATATTTCATTGCAATCCTAGTACCAAAAGTACCGAGGGATAACCAGAAGACTACTGCAATTAAACTTAAAATAGCCAAACCTAAAGGATTGACACCTGCAGCCACCCCTTGTGCTGCTAAAATTAAGTTTTCGATGTTTCCGAAAATTAACAATACTGAAAAAGTTTTTAATTCGGAATCCACCTTATTCACCCCTAATAGACTTAATCATTGCTTGTAAACCTAAAACAAAAATAGCAAATCCACCGATAAAGTTTATAAAATCAACATAATCAATTAACATTTTAGTTGCAAATGTTCCAATAAGTAACCAGCATGTAACACAAATAATACTTGCAATACCCAATTTTAAGGGGTTTACACCTGCAACAACACCTTGTGAAGAAAGTACAAGGTTTTCAATATTTCCAAAAACAATTAAACCTACAAAAGGCAAATATTGTTCCAACATCCAAATCACCATTCCCCTAATATAAAAACACTATACTATTGAATATTAACGAATAATAATATATAAAATTATCTTTATTTTAAAAAAGTTAATAATAATAAAATTATATTTAAAATATATACGAAAAATTAAATTCTTTAGAAAAAATATAAAGTAATTAAAATTATATTAAAAAAAATAGAATAAACTTATAAAAAAAGAGGTATGTTTCAAGTGTAAAAATCACCTGTTACCATACATTTTTTCATAATATTTCTGATAATCACCACTTTTAACCTGGCTGGTCCAGTCCTGATTATCCAAATACCATTGGATTGTCTCAACAATACCTGTTTCGAAAGTATAAGAAGGACTCCATCCTAAATCATTTTGAATTTTACTGGAATCAATTGCATAACGCCTATCATGACCTAATCTATCAGTTACAAATTCAATCAGTGACTCATCCTTATTTAATTCATTGAGAATTAATTTAACAATTTCAATGTTCTGTTTTTCATTGTTACCACCGATATTGTAGACTTCACCCAGCTTACCTTCATGCAATACCAAATCAATGGCCACGCAATGGTCATGGACATGCAGCCAGTCACGAATATTTTTGCCGTCACCATAAATCGGCAATTTTTTATCTTCCAGAGCATTGGAAATCATTAATGGAATTAATTTTTCCGGAAATTGATAAGGACCATAGTTATTTGAACAGCGAGTAATATTTATAGGTAAATCAAATGTCTCACCATATGCTCTTGTAATTAAATCTCCACCAGCTTTTGAAGCTGAATATGGGCTGTTTGGCTGTAAAGGAGTAGTTTCTCTAAAATAACCTTCAGGACCTAAGCTTCCATAAACTTCATCCGTAGAGATTTGAATGTATTTTTCAACACCGAATTCCTTTGCGGCATTTAATAGAATCTGTGTTCCCAAAACATTTGATTTAATAAAAATCTCAGGATCTTCTATGCTTCTGTCAACATGACTTTCAGCAGCAAAGTTAATTACATAGTCGCACTGTTTAACCAAATCATCAACAACAGATTTATCTCTGATATCTCCTTTGACAAAGGAATAGTTATCCTTATTTTCAATATCTTTTAAGTTTTCAAGGTTTCCGCAGTAGGTTAAAGCATCAAGGTTAATGATTTCATATTCTGAGTATTTGTTAACCATATATCTTACGAAATTGCTTCCGATAAATCCGGCTCCTCCTGTAACAAGTATCTTAGTCATGTTATCACTCGTATTTAATTTGAGATTCTTTTAGGGTTTTCCATTGCTTATCCTTATCTGACAGGATTATCTCATCAATATCATCAATAGGCCAGTCAATAGCAATATCTTCATCATTCCACATTATTCCACTTTCATCTTCTCCATGATAGAATTCTGTACATTTATACTGGAATTCAGCTTCGTCTGATAATACTACAAAGCCGTGCGCAAATTTTGGCGGAATATACAATTGTTTTTTGTTTTCTTCTGATAAAATAGCTCCTGCCCATTTTCCGTAAGTTGGTGATTCTGCTCTCAAATCAACACCAACATCAAATACTTCACCTTTGATAACACGCACAAGTTTACCCTGAGGATAATTAAGCTGCAGGTGAAGACCTCTTAAAACACCTTTTGAAGATTTGGATTGGTTATCCTGCACAAATGTCAAGTCATAACCTGCTTCTTTAAAGTCGTTTTCATTATAAGATTCCATAAAGTATCCCCTATTGTCTTCAAATACAGTAGGTTCAACTGTAAACATTCCTTCAATGTCCAATTCAGTAAATTTAAATTTTCCCATAAAATCACTTTTTAACTAGATTAAATAAGTATTGCCCATAATCAGTTTTTTCAAGCTCTTTTGCTGTTTTTAACAATTCTTCATCGTTAATGTAACCTTTAAGATAAGCTATCTCTTCAAGACAGGCAATATACAAACCTTGTCTTTTTTGAATAGTTTCAATAAAGTTAGAAGCTTCCAAAAGCCCCTCATGAGTACCTGTATCAAGCCATGCCATACCTCTTCCAAGAAGTTCAACCTTAAGCTTACCACGATTCAGATATTCTTCATTAACGGACGTGATTTCAACTTCCCCTCTATCTGAAGGCTTAACATTTTTTGCTATTTCAATCACATCATTATCATAAAAATAAAGACCAGGTACAATATAATTTGATTTAGGATTTTGAGGCTTTTCTTCAATAGATAAAACATTCCATTCCTCATCAAATTCAACAACGCCAAAGGCTTCAGGGTTATTAGTGTAATATCCAAATATTACTGCACCTTCTTTTAGGTTTTTAGCCCTTTCAAGGATTTCTGTGAACCTGTGTCCATGGAAGATATTGTCTCCCAAAATCAAAGCAACATTATCATCACCTATAAAATCCTCACCAATAATAAAGGCTTCAGCAAGCCCGTTAGGGTTTTCCTGAATTTCATATGAAAATTTAATTCCAAGACTGCTTCCATCACCAAGTAAGTCTTTATACATCGGTAAGTCACGGGGAGTAGATATAATTAAAATTTCCTTAATTCCCGCAAGCATCAAAACAGATATAGGATAATAAATCATTGGTTTATCATATAAAGGCAATAATTGTTTAGAAACCGCTTTTGTAATAGGATAAAGACGAGTTCCAGAACCCCCTGCAAGTATTATACCTTTCATAACAATCACTAAAAATAGATTTTATTTCTTATAATTAATATAAGTTATTTAAAAAAGAAAAAGAAGTTTCCCATTAAGGAAACATTTTTAATTTTAAAAAGTCATTTTCACTTGCTGCATCTTTAAATGTGTCGATAATGTCCTTATCAACCACACTGGCATTGACCAACACGATATCACAGTAAATTTCGGTTAAACAGTCGTAAAGAGCATCTAAATTTTTACCGTAATAATCCGGCAAATTTAATGCATCAGCCAAATAATCATGACCATTTTCCTTAATTAAATTACCGTCCAACTGCATTTTAAACCTCTTTAAATGTGTTATAGTGGTCTGAAGTGTAATAAACTTTATAGTCACCTGAATTGTAGACTATCCTTTCAGCTCCGCGCTGGGTTCCATTGGCGTTAATGTCACATTCTATGTATTTTGCATTACTGTCGGGAAGAACGTGCTGCCTGTTGGTAAATGTATCTCCACCTATGCTTTTTCCTGGAGCATATTCCTTAAGAGGTCCTCCACGCCATCCAAGGTCTTGTGCTTGCTTTTTAGTTATATAATTGCTTGGAAGCTTATGATATTGTTTAATGTATGCTGCAACTTCATTTACAGTACAATATTGGCCATCTTCAACTACACTGACATCACCCTTATCGCCTCCGAAGTGTAAAAAATCAAAAAATCCTGCACTTACGGCTCCAATACTAAACAGGGCAATTACCAATGCAATGAAAAAAATTAACTTTTTATTCATTTAATCAACTCAATGTATTCTTTAATAGCTTCTTTATAATCTCTTAAAGGTTTAAAGCCGTTTTCAACCCATTTCTTATTTTTCAAAACAGAATAACTTGGCCTTGGTGCAGGCCTTGAAAATTCAGAAGCGGTAACGGGAATGACTTTAACATCCTTTTGTGCAATTTCAAAGATATATTTTGCAAATTCACACCATGAGCAGCTTCCTGAATTTGTCAGATGATAGATTCCGTAAAAATCTGTTTCAATCAGCTGGGAAATTCCATAAGCCAAATCCGGAGTGTATGTAGGTGTTCCAACTTCATCATAAACAACTGTTATTTCTGAGTGATTTTTAGCTAACTCAAGCATTGTTTTTGGGAAATTCTTACCGTTGATGCCGTATAACCAGGCAGTCCTTAATATAAAGTATTTATCCAAAATTTCCAAAATGGCCTCTTCCCCTTTTAGTTTACTTTTACCGTAAACACTAATCGGACCAATTTCACCATCCTCTTCAATTGGATCTCTTGCTGTTCCGTCAAATACATAATCAGTACTTACATGAACAAGAGGACAATCCACTTCCTTGCATGCCAAAGCAAGGTTTCTAACACCTTCACCATTTACCGCATAGGCCAAATCCTGATTGGTTTCACATCCGTCAACATCGGTATATGCCGCTGAGTTGATAACAATATCTGGCTTATTTTCAACAATAAACTCTATGGTTTTATCCTTATCAGTGATATCCAATGTTTTGGATGTTGTTAAAAGCAATTCATGCTTGTCTTTTAAAACTTCTTGCAGGTCATGGCCCAACATTCCATTGGAGCCTGTAATTAAAATCTTCATAATAATCCCTTAAAACTTTAATATATAGTTTAAATATATATTATATTTAATATTTAAAGACGGAGTTAAAATCATGAAAGTATGTATAATGGGACAGGGATATATTGGACTTCCAACTGCTGCTCTTTTTTCAAGAAGCCATTGTGAAGTTGTTGGAGTCGACATTAACGAAGAAATTATTAATAACCTTAACAGAGGTATTATTCACATTGAAGAGCCCGGAATAGCTGATATCATCAAAAAATCCTTGAAAAAAAATACTTACAAAGCTTCATTAACTCCTGAAAAAGCAGACGCTTTTATTATTACAGTCCCTACCCCATACATCACTGAAAACTACAGCTGTGATTTGAGCTATGTCACCACTGCATGTGAAACAATAATTCCATATTTGGAAAAGGAAAATACTATTATTATAGAATCTACAATAGCTCCTATGTCTACTGATGATGTAATCAAACCTATTTTTGAAAAAGCAGGCTTTACTATTGGTAAAGACCTGTATCTTGCACATTGTCCTGAAAGAGTTCTTCCAGGACGTATTTTAGAAGAGCTTGTTCACAATGACAGAATAATTGGTGGAGTAACACCTGAATGTGCCGTTAAAGCAAGTGAAGTATATGGACAATTTGTTGAAGGATACCTAATGCTTACAGAGGCAAAAACCGCAGAATTGTCAAAATGTATGGAAAATACATATAGAGATGTCAATATTGCTCTTGCAAACGAACTTGCAAAAATCTGTGCTGAAATTGGTGTAAATGCACTTGATGTAATTAAAATGGCAAATAAACACCCAAGGGTAAATCTGCATTCTCCAGGTCCTGGTGTTGGAGGCCATTGCCTTGCAATTGATCCGTACTTTATTTATGCAAAAGCACCTGAAACCGCTAAAATAATCAAGCTGGCACGTGATACAAACAATTCAATGCCTGAATTTGTATGCAAATATGTCAAAAAAATAATTCCTGACGGTAAAATTGCAGTGCTTGGAATTTCATATAAAGGAAATACTGGAGACGACAGGGAAAGTCCCGCCTATGAAATTATAGCAAGACTTGAAAATGACGGATATGAACTTTCCATCCATGACCCTCACCTTGAAAGGGAAAACCTGGTAAGCTTTAAAGATGCAATAGATGGTGCAAAATTAATACTCATCCTATGTGACCATAATGAATTCAAGCATCCGGATTATGAGCTAATCAGCAAAAAAATGGAAAAACCAATTATTTTTGACACAAAAAATATAATCTATAAAGTTCCTGATGACGTTAAACTTTACAATTACGGTAATTTATATACCTTAGAATAAAAAAAGAATGGGAGTTTGACTCCTTAAAATTAAATATTAGAGTAGTTTCATTCACCGAAACTAACTCTTTCGAATTTTTCTAATGATTTTAGTGATTTTGTTGCATCTACACCTATTTTTGTAGTTGTTCCATCACTTTCAGCTACCGGATCAAGGGATGAACCACGGACATTAGGAACAATCATAATGTCTCTGTCACCTTTTACTCTTGTTGATATTGCATATTCAACATCTTCAGCATCAAATACATTAACGTCAGTGTCAACAACCACACAATGTTTAAGTGAAGGGTGAGCGGATAATGCAGCCATTATAGCGTTTTTTCCATCTCCTTCAGTTTGTTTATTGATAGATACAACAGCATGTAACCAGCAGCAGCCCCCTTCAGTTAAAACAACATTTTCAACTGTAGGCACTGCATTTTTAACGGCTTTGAAAATTCTTGGCTCCTGTGGAAGACCCTGTAATAACTTATGTTCAAAACCGGCAGGTAAAATTCCATGATAACATGGATTATCCTTTTTAATGTGCATAGTTTCCAAATTAATGATTGGCTGGTCACGAATGATATCATAGGTATCGGTCAAATCAACAAAAGGACCTTCAGGAACTGTTTGTGTCACTGATATTTTACCTTCGAGTATGATATCAGCCTGCGGAACATTCAACTCGCCGCATTTGATTAATTCCAAATTGCCGCCCTTAAATGCGTTGGCCACATCCATTTCATCATAATCAATTGGAATTGATGTAGTACTTGCAAGCAAAATTGCCGGATCCATTCCAATAGCTATTGCAATTTCCAAATCTTGGCCTAATTTTTGAGCTTTTTGGAAGTAAGTGTAAAGGTTTCTTGGAACTATTCTGATGACTAACCTTTTGTTATCAAGTACCATCATTCTGTGAATTGATGCATTTTGAATGCCTGTTTCAGGGTCACGTGCAAATACAACACCTGCGGTAATGTAAGCTCCACCATCTCTTTTGTAATGGGTTAAGATTGGTATTTTATCCAAATCAGCTTCACTGGTATTATAGTCAGAAAAATCAGTGAATTTATCTACCTTAATTGGTCTTTCCATAGCTTCAATGATTTTTTCAGTGATTTCACTGACTTCACAATTGATTGATTTGGCTATTTTTTCACGAGTATTGCATATTCCAGAAATAACAGGTAAATCAAATCCTTTAACGTTTTTAATAACAACAGTATCTTTTGGATATTGTCTTAAAACCTTTGCTACCTCAAATTCAGTTGAAAGTTCTTCTGTGATTTCAATTATATTGTTATCTTCAATTTTCATAATATCCCTTATAAATTAATTTTCTTGTCTTTTAACTTGTCTAAAAGTTCTGTAATATTTGGATTATCAATAGCAAATATTTCACCTGCGATAACTGCCGCATTTTTACCGTTGTTAATTCCAACAGTTGCAACGGGTACGCCCGGAGGCATGCTTACAGTAGTGAGCATATAATCTTTATCGTTTTCATTGGTACACGGTACACCAATAACCGGCCTATCTGTAAGACCTACTATTCCTCCTGTAACCTGTGATGAGTTAGAACTGATTCCAATGAAAACTTTTGCATTTTTCATGCATTTTACATAATTTGTGAATTTTTTATTTGACCTGATTGGACAAACCACTTTAATGTCATGACTGATTTTGAGCCTATCCAATATTGAAGCTGCTTTTTTAGCAGTAGGAAGGTCTGATTGTCTTCCAACAATAATAGGTACTTCAGCATCTATATTTTTACAACCTTCAGGAGCATCTTCATCAACTTTAATATCGTTGACTTCAAGGTCCTTAACTCTTAAAAATTCATTTCGAATAAATGGCCTGTCTATTTTTTGAACAATGCTCTCATTGCTGTCATATACCTTTCTTGCATAATCACATCTTAATTCAATGACTTTCTTACGTACTTCTTCATCATGGACGGCAATATATTGAGCAGCCAATATTGCAGCATTGTCTCCTCTATCAATTCCAACTGTTGAAATAGGAGAAGGATAAATCATTTGCACAATGGAGTCCAATGCATCTAAACCATTAGTCTTAACATCAACAGGAACTCCGATAACAGGTCTAGGCGTGTAAGCTGCAATAGCACCAGGTAAGTGTGCTGCTAATCCTGCAATTCCTATAAAAACTTCAATACCTGCATCAGTTCCTTGACTGACAATTTCACGAACAAGGTTCGGTGTTCTGTGTGCAGATGCTATTTTTAAGCTATATGGTATTTCAAGCTTGTCTAATATGTCCATAGCTTTCTCAGCAATAGCAATATCCGAACCGCTTCCAAGAATAATCATTATTTTTGGTGTCATAAAATCCCTTCTAAAAATTTATAAACATAAGATATTTTATACTAAGTTACATATTAAATTATCTTATTGTAATAATATGACTCTTTCAAAAACTTTGTTGATTTAAAATTTTTTGATTAAAGTTAGTTATGAACTTTTAATCCTGTTTAAAAACAGTTAAATTTAATAAGAAATTG
>NZ_CACWVY010000036.1 GCF_902764455.1 uncultured Methanobrevibacter sp. | reverse complement strand
TAAAGATTCCATGTTTTCAACAACATCGTCATCTTCTTCATCAACGTATTTTTTGTATACCCATCTCATTAAGTCAGCCATGAGTAATACTTTTCTGTCTGTTTTTTCAACAGTACATCTAATTCCTTTGTAGGTAGGGTCAGAACAACAGTAAGTATCGTGACTTACAATGGTGTTAGCCCATGGTCCTTTACAAATGAATACAGTTCCTTCGTGAGGTGCATCTCTTGATACTGCGCAGTTTACTACTACTTCACCAAAATCAGTTTTTACAAGTACAGTATCCCAGTTGTTTACACCTAATTTTGCCATATCTCTTGGATCCATGTAACAAGTACCAGAAGCGTTTTTATATTCTTGTTTTAAGGTGGATCCTCTTTTTTTACAAGCACCTTGGTAGATATCTGAACCGGTGTTTAACATACATTTTAAAACATCGGTAGTTCCTTCACCAGTAATTTTTACATCAGGTACTACAGGTTTTTCTAAATAAGTATTAGCATAATGCATATAATAATCCCCCTATTCTAACCATATAGCATTTACTGGGCAAAACATTTGACATGTTCCACATTCTTCACATTTTTCAGGACTGAAAAGTTTGATGAATCCGTTTTCAACCATCATAATAACTTCTTCAGTCTTTGCACCATTACCACCAGCGTTTTCTGGACTGATAGCAGCATTAACAGGACATGCGATTACACAAATTCCGCATCCTAAACAATTATCTTGATTAACTTTAAGTTCCATCGAATCACCTAATCTTTAATTGCATCTAAAGCTTCTTTCCAAGTTGTTGAGTTAATAGGTGTGTGGTCAACTTCAGTTCTTTTTACAGTAATTGCTCCGTTAGGACATGCTTTTTCACAAGCTTTACATTTTACACAGTAATCATTGTAAGCAGTGACATGTTCCATTCTGGAACCAGGACCTGAAGATACAGGGAATGCTAAAGCATTACAACCACAAATATCTACACATGCTCCACAAGCTTGACATTTATCATCATCAATTTCAATAGAACCTTCAAATGGTTTTTTAACTTTTGCTGCATCAGTAGGACAGACGCCTTCACACCATCCACAGTATACACAAAGTTCTGAGTCGATGACAGAATTACCTTTAACAACAGCTTTTGCAGGGTCTAATTCGTATTCACCGTAGTTACATGCTCTACAAATTGCTTTAATAGCATTTGCAGGACAGGATTTTTTACATACTAAACAGTAAACACATTGATCTTTATCAATAACAATAGATTCTGCTCCAGTTGCTTGGTCAACAACAATAGCTTCTGCAGGACATAATTCTTCACATACACCACAGTAGATACATTCTTCTTCATCAACTTCGATTTCACCAGTTACTAAGTCAGCACGGTCTGGTAAAATTCTGTCAATGACGATTGCATCACGAGGACATGCAATTTCACATCTTTTACAGTAAATACATTCATCGTCGTCAATTTCTGAGAAAGCGTTATAGTGAGGATATGCTTCGATTTCTTTGATAGGTACATCATCAATAGTTAATACTAATGCATCAACAGGACATAATCCACTGCACATACCACATAAAACACATTTACTTTCGTCAATGCTTATTCTTTGAACATCAAAGTCATCTTTGAAGTTTTGAGCAATCTTATCATGACCACTGAAGTAAACGTCGTTTGAAATTCTGTGACGTGCATCTACAGCAATTGCGTTTAATGTAATTGCTTCTACAGGACAGGTAGATTCACAAATTCCACATCCTAAACAAACGTGGTCATTGAAAGACAAGTTTCTTACTTCATCAGCTGATCTTGTGATGTCAAAGTTATTGTCTTTAACCTCTTTTAAATTTCTAATCATATTCAATCTCCAAAATTTTTATAGAATTAGTTGGGCACTCATCGCTACATAGCTGACAACCACAACATTGTATGGAGTTCGCATGGGCTTTCAATGATTCTAAATTAATAGCTCTCATTGTACATGCATTTACACATAAGCCGCAACCAATACAAGAATCTTCTATAATTACTTCGAAATCTCTTTCTCTGCAAATATTCACAATTTTATGACTCTGTTCTGGTTCATCAAATACCGCCTCGGTCATTTTCAAGAAATCTCTGGGACATAGGTCGATGATTGTTCTTGCAACATCAATAGAGTTCCAAGAGAGATTTCTACCATTCAGATAATGAGATATGGTAGACCTGTCAACGCCTAACTCATCAGCAATTGCTTGGTGACTTTTGCCAGCATCTTTCAACTTGACCGCAGCCAAATATTTTAGACCAGATGCAATATGTTTCGGCATTTGAACCACCATGTGTAATGATATTATATTAGATTAACTTATATAAATATAGTTGCCTACTAGAATTAATTAGAAATCTTTATATATTACTGTGGTAATACTACACAAATGAGTATTTAAATAAAGAACAGGAATAGGAATTAAAGAATATTAAGAGATTAAATTTAATATTTTATTAAACTGAATAGTTATAAAAATATATAATAAAATTAAAAGTTATTTCGTTCTTTTTAACAATAAATTTTTGAAAAAATTTAAAAAATTAGTAATACTTATTATTATAAAAATAATAAAAAATTTGAAAAAATGTCAAATTTTTAGGATAGCCAAAAGTAATGTGTAGTTACTACACATATTTATCAAAACTGAAATCTGAAACTTATTTAAAAAAAGAGAAATTTAAAAATAAGTATTATAAAACACAAAAAAGAAAAAAGAAAAAATATTTACATTAATTTATAATTTTTAATTAATATAAATTAATTTAATAGAAAACAAAAAGAATTTAGATAAATTAAATTCATGCCTGAAAAAATTACCCCATGTAAAATAAATCATCAAAAAAGCTTAGCTAAATCAAATGAAAAAAAGGTTATGAAAATAGAATTTTTCAAGAATGTGTAGTAACTACACATTTTGTTCGAAACTACTAAAATTAAAATTCAAAAAAAATAAAAAAAGGTGAAAATAGAGAATCAGTCTTCTATTTTCCAATTAAAGCTGTATCCAAAATTTCTTTCCATGATTCTGATTTAATATTATTCAGTTTCACGGAAGTTCTAGATACGACTCTAAGATCCTGTGGACATGCAGTTACACAAGCTCCACATAAGTTACAGAAGTCCAAATTAGTTACTGCCTTATTATCCACAATTGTTATTGCATTACATGGACATACATCCTGACATGCATGACAGGATTCGCCCTTACATATTTTTTCCTCTTCTTCATTTTCAACCACTTCTAAAGTACCTTCAAACGGTTTAGTGATTGTAATTGCATCAGCAGGACATATTTCACTGCACCATGAACAGCTTACGCAAGTTTCATTTACAATAAAAGTATCACCAGTGATTTCAGGTGCTGGAATTTCCTCCCTTAACATACAGGTAGAACAGATTTGTCTGATTGCAGTTTCAGGACAAATTCTTTTACATACACCACATTGTACACATCTGGAAAGATCAACTTCAATAGAATTGTTCACTAAATCTACACTTGATGTAGGATTATTTTTAAGGATAATTGCTTCAGCAGGACATAAATCTGCACAGAATCCGCAATAAATACATTTTTCATCATCTATTTCAATTTCTCCTCTAATCAAAGACACAGGATCAGGAAGATTTCTTTCAAAAATAATTGAATCCTGAGGACATACTGAGTAACATCTGCCACAATAAATGCATTCTTCATCATCAACGCTTGATTCGGTTTGCCAGACAGGATATGCATCAAGTTCTTTAATATCCTCACCATCAATTGTAAGGGACAAAGCATTGAACGGACATGCTGCAGAACATAATCCGCAAAATACACAAGTATCTGCATTAACAGAAATCAGATCCATTTCAATAAGGCCACGTGCAATTGGTACCAGTGGTCCTAATCTTAAGGAAGATGTCGGACAAACATCACTACAAATTCCACAGCCTACACAATTGACATCTTTGTAAGACAATTTACGATATTCTGCTCCATTTCTTTCAATATCAAACATTTAAATCTCTCCTTATGCTTTTGATATTGCTTGATTAGGACAATTTTGTATACAAAGATCACAATCGTCACAATTTTCAGGGACAATTTTCACATCCCCATTTTCCTCAATAATTGCACCCTGTTCACATAGTTTTATACATAACCCCTGAACAGGACAATTGTCTATATGTCCACATAAATTACCGTCTATTTTTACTGCCATATAACTACCTCCAAATAACAATGAAAATAAAATATCATCAATGTTACAATAATATTTTTTACGATATGAGCATATAAACATATCGATTATTTTTTCTAAATTTTTTAAAATAAGTAATTTTATAGATTTAGGTTTAACTAATTCCATTATTAAAATTAATATAATTAAAATTAAATACAATAAATACTTTAAATAAATAAAAAATAATAATCCATTAAATAAAAATAATAAAAAAAACTACATAGTGAAATTAAATTAAATCCGTATAATTCAACCGTTTACAAATTAAATATCATATAAAATACAGTTATTTGTAAAAATAAAGATATTTAATGAAAAATAAAATGTAATTTATATGTGTAGTAACTACACATAATTTAAAAAATACCTGCTTTTCACAAAGAACCTGAACCTCTCCACAATAATTTAGAAATAATTAATTAATAAAAAACACAAATATATCATGGGGATTATAAAATGAAAATAGTATCTATTGTCGGTAAAAAAAATACAGGTAAGACTTCACTAACCGTAAAAGTTATTGAAGAACTGACCAATAGAGGATACAATGTTGCCTCTATAAAGCATTCGCATCACTCCATTGAAATGGATAAGGAAAATACAGACACCTGGAAACACAAACAGGCCGGTGCAAATCTGGTTGTTGGTGTCGGTTCAACAACATTTTTCAATGTGAGAAAAGAACATGACTTAAAT
Source organism: uncultured Methanobrevibacter sp. (assembly GCF_902764455.1). Taxonomy (NCBI): domain Archaea; kingdom Methanobacteriati; phylum Methanobacteriota; class Methanobacteria; order Methanobacteriales; family Methanobacteriaceae; genus Methanobrevibacter; species uncultured Methanobrevibacter sp. Next base: position 57,953 of record NZ_CACWVY010000036.1, on the reverse strand, counting down.
AGAATACTATACATGTTAAAACACTTCGATGATTTTGATTTTGTAATAATTGAAGGCTACAAAAGCTACAATTACCCAAAAATTATAACATCCCCTAACGTAAGAGACGAATATACAATTAAAGAAGTAGATTCATTTACAATAGATGAAAAAGGCATCAGCGAACTTGCAGACCTTATTGAACAGAGAGGTCATGATATTGTAGACACTTTATTTGCCCATAACTGCGGGTTCAATAACGGCGAAGCAATTGCAGGTGAAATCCGAAACGGCAACATGACCCCTGATGATTTGGATGATGTTGAAAGCTATCTGTCAATTGACGGCAAAGTAGTTGGGCTGAACAGATTCGTAAGCGATTATTTTAAACAAAGCATTATCGGAATTATCAACACATTAAACCTTGATGAATACGGTGTTGAAAATATAGGTAAAATTGAACTTGTAATCCCTGATGAAGAAAAAACGGAAAAAAGTCCGAATGATGCAAGGTGCAGAATTTTAATCAACAATAAAGATCTTGAAATAAATGAATTTACAAACAGAATTGTCTCAAATTCAATTAAAGGCATGGTAAGTTCAATCAAAACAGAAAGTGATGTTAAAGTGATTGACATTGACATTTCCAATATTGCAAACGGAAACTTGAAAAATGCCGACATCAGCCTGAAGACAAACGGCAATGACGTTGAAATAAACAAGTTCACACAGGGAATTTTAAAGGAAACCATTTATGCTACAATAAATTCATTGAAAACAGACGGTGAAATTAAACAGATAACAATCAGAGTGGAAGAATGGTAATATGTTAGAAGATGTAGTAAAAGACAAATATGAAAGACCAATTCTTTCACTAAGAATTACAATAACAAACAGATGTAATGTAAACTGTTTATACTGTCATCACGATGGAATGGTTCGCTCCAAAGATGAAATGACTGCCGATGAGCTATATACAATATGTAAAATAGCTAAAAAAATTGGAGTTAAAAAAATAAGGCTTTCAGGAGGAGAACCTTTAATTAGAAAAGACATTGTTGAGATTGTTGAAAAGATAGCAAGTCTCGATTTCAAGGACATATCCCTTACAACTAACGGAACATTTCTAGAGGAATATGCAGAAGACCTGAAAAAGGCAGGTCTTGACAGGGTCAATGTAAGTCTTGATACCCTGAATCGTGAAACTTATGAATTCATCACAAAAAAGGATTATCTGGAATCTGCGAAAAAAGGAATTCTGAAAGCTGTTGAAGCGGGTCTGTATCCCGTTAAAATCAACATGGTAATAATGAAGGACATTAACCAGAATGAAATTAAGGACATGTTTAAATTCTGCAGGGACAATGATATTGTACTTCAGATTATTGAACTGATTGAAAGTGAAAATTGTGATGATGATAAATTCAGCGAAGACTATCACTATAAGTTAGATGATGTTGAAAAAGAGTTAGCTGATATAGCTGATGAAGTGCGAGAACGTAAGTTTATGCAGGGCCGTAAAAAATATTACATTAACGGTGGAGAAATCGAGGTAGTCAAGCCAGTTGATAACGCTACCTTTTGCGCAAATTGCTCCAGATTAAGGATAACCCCTGACGGAAAAATAAAACCTTGCCTGCTTAGAAACGACAATCTTGTCGAACTGATATCACACATCAGAAATAATGAAAGTGAAGAAAAATTGGAAGAAATCTTTTTGAGTGGAATCTACAAACGTGAACCGTTCAACAAAGACTAATTGAGTTTTTCATTAACTTCTCTTATTCTTTCTATTTCTTCAACAAAAAGGGCATGCAAGTCCACATCTTTTTTCATTAATGTGTGTATTCTGGTGTGTATTTTAATGTTTTTAGGCATTTTCATGAAATCTTCACCATAAGACATTGCAAGATAAGATTTTGGATCCCTTGCACCCAGGAAATACTGGTCATCAAATTTAACCTTTTGCAGAGGAAAAATTTCTTCTTTTTTATAGATTCTGATTCTGCCTGGCCTTAAGTTTATAGCTGACGGAATAATATATTCATCTTCATGGTCAACAATGCCTACAATTTCATTAAGTTTTTCATTGGCCTCAACAGGGTTGATTTTGAAATATTCCTTTTCTAAAAATTCTTTTTGAGTTTTTTCGACTTGGTCAGAAATTCTATTTTTCAATTCCTCTTTTTCCAGGTTATCATCATTTTTTAAATATTCATATGGAAGAATGTCAACGCATGCAAGCATGTTAGGCAACTTAGGACTTTGAGATATGAGCTGGATAAAACCTGTTACTGTATTATCATATTTTTTCATATCCTTTATTATGAGATAATCTTCAAGATTATTCTCCTTAATCTCTTTTCTTGTATACTTAAGCAATTTATCGAAGTTATGTTTAAGCATACCCAAATCAAAATCATCATCCCAAGGCAGGAAACCTCCGTGACGGACAGGTCCAAGCAAACTGCCATAATCCAGCCAATATTCAATGTCATATTTCTGACATATTTTGTCTAGAAATATCATCAGTTCCATGCATAAATCCTGCATATCCTTCAGAGCACTTTTTGGTGTGGTTTCATGGAAAATATACAAATCATTGAATAATTGGTTATAGGAATCCAAAATTTTATACTGATTTTGATTTTGCTTTTTTAGACGTCTAATCTCAGCATTCAATTTAAATTTGTCATTGTTTGGCTGCCTTCCTTCCCTTCTTCCGTGCAGCACATAATGTACCAATGGATTTTCACCTGATTTCTTAACATCAGCATTGTGTTTTAAATAAAAATTATTATCGAAAAGTTTTCCAGGCTGTCTGCCTTCCTTATATCCGTGATAGAGATAGTGATGAAGAGGATTTTCATTAGCATCCTTAACATCAGGATTGTTTTTTAAATAAAAATTAGGATCAAATAAATCTAACTGGTTAATTTTTTTTGAAGCTTTATACATTTTATATGCTTTTTTAAGATTTCCTTTTTCTTTTAAAATATAAGATAACATTTTTTCACTTATTCTTTTGTAATATACTATTACTATAATATTATTTTTATTTAAAAGTTTGTATGAAAAATAGAGCTAAAAAGTAACTGAAAACTAGGAATTTTAAAAAATAAAGCTCAATAACAGTGATTAAATAAAAAAAAGAAAAAATTGGTATAAAAAGGAAAATCCCAATTATAACCATTTAGCTTTGGATACGTGGTCTGTGAATGGAAGTGGGTCGTCACTGCCCATACCAGGGATGTATCCGTAGATTTCTCTTACTTTGTTGTTTACAGTACTCCATACTTTGTATCCACCAGGTACCCATTCAGGACCTTCAGCTTCAAGACAGCAGTCTTCACAGAAACATAATGGACATGCTTCACGACAGCCGTAACATTTCATACATTTGGAGAATTCATCTTCGTATTGGTAGAATACGTCGATAATGTCTCCGGTAGTACCTGCATAGTCAACATCTTTTTTAGCTTGAGATTCTTTTAACATGAAGTTGTTAATGTTTTCTCTGATTTTGACACCTTTTTCGATTGGTTCAGCGGTTTCAATTAAACCAGCTTCAATTACTTTGTCTAATACTTCAGCACCAGCATCGGAGAATACTTCTACGAAAGTAGCTTTTCCAGCTAATTCGCCGATAACTCCCCAGTTACCTAAAGCTAAGTCAGCGTTGGAAGGTATTTTGAGATTACATCTTTGACAGTTTTCTCTTCTACCCATACCTTGTTCTTCTAATTCATCAATTTTGAAACCTTTTTCCCCGTCAGCGGTTTCCATGATGAGTTTTCCTTTAGCAATTTCTTCTTTGATAACATCTTTAGGATCGAGTTCGTATACATCTCTAATCATGTTCATGGTTGGAACAGGTGACATAGTTCCACCACAGTTTACACCAATCATAATCACGTTATCTTCGATGATTTTGCCTTTTTTCATTAATTCACGGATGGTCATTGCATCACAAGGTTTACATGCAACAGCGAGTTTCATGTCTCTTGCACCATCTAAGTATTTGGATACAAATTTAGCAATGTTTAAAGTACCACAGTGAATGGAACCTGCAGTTTTAATAACATCAGCAGGGTCAGTTACGAGAGTTGGTACACCATCATAAATATCGTGACCTTGGGTTACACCTACAACACCGTCAACGATACCTTCTTCTAATAAGTATTTCATGATAGTGGTTACTACTCCACCGTACTCTCCTTTTTCTTTGATATCGTCTATAGCAGAGTATGCGTAGTACATATCGTTAATTTTTGCGCTCATTTAAATCTACTCCCAATTTATTTACCTACTTTTACGGTAGTAGTAGCCATGTTTTCAGCTTTAATTTCAGTGTCGGTACCATCTTTGTAGACTTCTCCTTTCATTTCTACTTTTTCAGGGAGTTTTTCTACATTAATAGCACAAGCTTTTAATTCAACCATTTTGGATTTAGGGTCGAAAGAATCGGAGTTAGTTAATACATTTGCAGCACATTCTACAAAGTGCATTGGAATGTTTACAATACCTTCTCTGATGTCATCAGTTACACGAGCAGGAATTGCGATTTCTCCTCTTCTAGAGAATGCTCTTACTACTTCACCGTTAATAATTCCTCTTGCTTCAGCATCTTTAGTGTTGATTTCGATGAATCCAGTTTTTACCTCATTGTTTAAGGTTTCACATCTTCTGGTCATTGCTGCGTGGTAGTGGAATAAAATCCTTGTAGTAGTTAATAATAATGGGTATTCATCATCTACAGTTTCAACAGGACCTTTGTGTTCTAATGCTTGGAATACACCTAAACCATCAGGGTGTGCGAATTTTTCTTTGTGCATTAATGGTTGACATGGGTCGTCTTCAGAAGGACAAGGCCAGTGGAGTGCTTCTGGAGTGTCTAATCTTTTACGGTCCATACCTGCCCCATGCGCCTTCAGGAGGTTCTTGAGCTTTGTGTAAGCATTGTACTCTTCTTTCACCACTGGTGAAGGTACCTTCTTGTTCACCCCAACCTGCTGCAGGTAATACAACATCAGCACATTGTGCGGTATCGGTTAAGAAACATTCTTGAACAACTAACATTTCTAAGTTAGCGAGTGCTTCTTTGGTGTGTTGTACATCTGCATCAGAGAGAACTGGGTCTTCCCCGTGGATGTATAATACTTTTAAGTCACCAGCGTGAGCAGCGTTCATCATTTCTACTAAAGTTAAACCAGGAGTGGTTGGTAAGTTTACTTCGTAACCTTCTCCACTGTAGTAGTCGTTGAACCATGCGGTGGTTTCTGGGTCTTTAACTTACAAGCACCTTGTACGTTGTTTTGTCCTCTTAATGGGTTTACACCAGTACCTTGTCTACCAATGTTACCAGTTAACATTGCGAGGTTTGCAGTGGACATTACGTTATCAGCACCGTGAGAGTGTTCGGTAATACCTAAGGAGTATACGATAGCTGCTTTGTCAGCAGATGCGTATTCTACAGCTAAGTGTTCAATAACTTCAGGTTTGATTCCGGTAATTTCGGAAGCCATGTCTAAAGTGTATTTTTGTACGGTTTCTTTCATTTCTTCGAAACCTTTGGTTCTGTTTGCGATAAATTCATCATCTTGTAAGTCTTTGTCAATGATGACTTTAATCATAGCGTTCATTAAAGCTACGTCAGTACCAGTTTCAAATTGAACATATTCATCTGCAATTTTAGCAGTAGGAGTGAATCTTGGGTCTAATACAACTAATTTAGCACCATTTTGTTTAGCTTGGATTAATTTACGTCCAAATAATGGGTGTGCTTCCATGTTGTTTGATCCAATACAGAAAATGTAGTCAGCTTCTTTAATACTGTCGAATCCGTTGGTCATAGCACCGGAACCGAAAGTAGTAGCTAAACCTGCTACAGTAGGACCGTGACAAATACGTGCACAGTGGTCTACGTTTTGAGTACCACAAGCTACTCTTGCTAATTTCTGAGTAATGTAAATGTTTTCGTTAGGTGAACGAGCACATGCGTAAAATCCAACTTTGTTAGGATCTTCGTCAGATACTTCTTTGAGTTTGTTAGCAACAAGGTCTAATGCTTCATCCCAAGAAGCTTCTCTAAATTCACCATTTTCTTTTATTAAAGGAGTAGTTAATCTGTCTTCCCTATTAATAAACTGATATCCAAAGTTACCTTTTGGACATACTTTACCCTCGTTTACAGGGTGTCTTTTTAAAGGTTCTACACCAACAATTTTACCGTCTTTTACAACGAAGTTGAGTCCACAACCAGTACCACAGTACGGACAGATTGTTGGTACATATTTTATTTCAACCATTTTATAATCTCCAAAATATATTATTTTTTAAATAATTTAAAAAAAGAAGCTTTAAAAAGCTTCTTTAAATTTTAATTTACAAGCTTATCCTTTTAAGTAGGTGTACCAATAGATACATGCTACAAAGATAGCTCCACCGATAATGTTACCAAGAGTAACTGGTACTAAGTTACCAATAATAATACTGCTCCAGTTTACTCCTTCAGCGCCTAAGAACATACCTAACGGAATGAAGAACATGTTTGCAACACTGTGCTCAAATCCGATACATACAAACGCCATGATTGGGAACCAAATACCGACGATTTTACCAATTACATCATCAGATGCATTAGCTAACCAAACAGCTAAACATACAAGCCAGTTACAACCTATACCTCTAATTAAGGCTGCAGTAAAGCTCAGTTTAACTTTGGCCTCAGATACTGCAATTGCTTTAGCGGCAATAGCGTTAGAAGGATCAGCAGGGACAATTCCGCCCATGAAAGCGAGAACGTATGCTACGAATAATGCACCAACGAAGTTGAAGATCCAACTGATAACCCAGTTTTTAGCGAGACCTCCAGCGGAAGCATTACCATCTAAAAGACCTAAAGTCATAAACATTACATTTCCTGTAAATAACTCAGATCCTGCAATTACAACAATGATTAAACCTACAGGGAACACTGCACCGAATACGAATTTTTCTAAACCCATAGGTGCGCCTGCTTTTAACATTCCTGCACTAGCTACGATAGCTAATAAACCACCGAATGCAATATAAGCTCCTGCTAAAAAGGAGAGTAATATTACATTAACAATATTTGCAGAGTTTTTTGCGCCAGCAGTTCCGGAAATTGCTTTCGCAGTATCTACTGGACTTTTAAAAGATGAACTCATTTTATCAACCTCTTATTCCCTTTTTTTAATTTTTAAAATAATACTATGGAATCCCATAAATAAGATTAATTCAAAGTATTATGATAATATGTTTAGCTTTAATATATAAAAAGGCTTTGTTATATGAAGCTAAAAGAAATATTTAAATAGGAGAATTGAATTATATATAATTGTAATAATTAATCATTATAAATTTTTTTTCATAACGATACATATCTATTTTTTTATTAATTACCTTTTGATTATCCATATTACTGGTTTATAATAAAATTTTATCAAGTAATTCTAAAAAAAAGTATTTTTTAACTTGTAATCTAAAAATAAATGCAGTATAGAGTGTTTCTAAAATATCGATTATAATATAATTTCATATCACTTTTAGCTAAAAAAGGCCTAATCGTTGGTAAAAAATTTACAAAAAATAAACAATGAAAATATTTTTTTATTGACCTAAAATTATAATAAATATTCGTATAATATCAAACAAACTTTGATTAAATCGAATAAAATACTTTTTCGAAAGAAAATTTAACTCAAATCAATATAACTTAAATTTTACTTAAAAAATTAAAACTCGTTTACTCATACCATTCACATCAATGAAATATAGCATAAATCCTCAAAAATATCGAAAAATTAATAAAAATAATTATTATATATTGTTTTGAGGATTATTATGAAAGTCGAAACAATTGAAGCAATCAACTATAAAAATGGAAAAGCAAAAGAAGTTGAAGAAAAAGTCGTACTTGATGAAACCATTACACTGACAATTAACAATGACATTAGCCGCAGCTTATCTGCCATTGAAGATTCTCTTGAAGAATTTGCAGTAGGATATCTTCTCAATGAGAACATGGTAAAAACACTTGATGACATAAAAAAGATAGAAGTTGACGGATCTCAGATTAATGTGGAAATTGACGATACCCTTTTGAAAACAAATGAAACCGTTTTATGTTCTGACTCTGCAGGAGGATGGAGAAGTAAAATCAAACATGTCAATCCCGTTGAATCCGATTTTCAAGTCAGTGTCAGTGAACTGATTGACAGAATCGAAGAGTTAAAAAACAATGCTGAAATCTGGCAGGCCACCGGAGGAACACACGTTGCCGGAATTGTCTATAAAGATCAGTTTATTGTAAAAGAAGACGTAAGTAGACATGTTGCTGTGGACAAGGTTATTGGTTATGGGCTATTGAATGATTTTGATTTAACACATTCCTATGTAATATATAGCGGAAGAATGCCTGCGGACATGGTTATAAAAATGACAAGAGCAGGTGTGCCTATTCTGGCGTCTAATGCCGCCCCTGCAAATTCAGGATACAATATTGCAAAAAAAGGAAATATTACACTGGTCGGATTTTTAAGAGGCCAACGCTGTAATATATATAATAATCAGAACAGAGTAATTTTTGACTAAAATTACTCCATCACTGCATGTCTGTTTTTCAAATCAGATTCAGTCTGATGCATCTTATCCATCAATTCAGAAACTACTGCATCTAAAAACACTAAAGTAGTCAGTTCAAACGCTGTTCCCAAAGGAGTAAGTGAAGTATAGTTACCATGAATCTGACGTTTCATATAGTTTTCATCATCCACTTCCTGTTTGGTTCTTCCTTTAACAAAAAGATAACCGTCAGCCAATTGACCAAGAGTTGAATCAGGATAGGAAGTGACAGCCAATACTTTGGCACCCCTACTTTTAGCAATATTCGCTGCAGAAACGATAGTGTTAGTTTCACCGGAACCTGAAATAGCTATAATGCAGTCTTTTTCATAAATAGCAGGAGAAATAGTTTCACCAACAACATATGCACTTATTCCCAAATGCATTAATCTCATGGCAAATGCCTTAGCTGCAAGACCAGACCTTCCCGCACCAGTTACAAAAACATTTTTGGCACTGATAATCACATTTTCAAATTCTTCTATAGTTTCTTCATCAAGATATTCTACAGCATTTTCAATATTATTCAATATCGCCTGAATTGAATCTTTCATTATTTCCATTATATCTACCCAAAAAGTTAAAACAATATATTTTATATTATGATTCTGCTTTATATATAATTAATGAAATTTCATAGCAAAGGACTGATAAGCCTAGATATAAATGGTGAAATTTATAGCTATAAATTGTACCAAAGCCTAGAATCACTATCCAAAACAAAATCACAAAGACAATCTGCAAAAGAATTAAACATATCCCATACAGTCTTTAACAGAAGATTGCTTAAAGCTGAAGAAAAATTAGGTTTTAAAATTACTGAAAAAGTGGGAAACGGCACAATACTTACAAGAGACGGCCTTGATTTACTTGAAGAATTTCAAAAATACATAATAAAAATTGAAACTACAAACAACCTGAACATTGCCGGAGGACATATAAGCTCCGGACTTCTGGAAAGCATTAAGCATCCATTCAATACGAACATCTACAGCAGTTCAGACAAGGATGCATTCGAGCTTGCAAGAAGAGGTGCAGTAGATATTTTAACATTGGACGATCCCCTTATAGCATATGAAAGAGATATCGATTTTACACCGATAGCCTATGACTATCTTGTTCTGATTTCAAGCCCGAACTGTGAGGAGATAAAAAATATCAGCGATTTGAGAAATCTGGATTTTGTAAATGTTACAGGCTCGGCCCAAAGGCTTGCATGGAACACACTGAAGCATTATGATATAGAATACAATATCAAATATAAACTCACATCCCAGTTTGATGCTTTTAAATTGGTTAGAAACTCAGAAAACCTGCATTGTTTTTTAAATGCAAGTTATTTTAAAGGAAATGAAATATTAAAATTCGATACACGCCATGTAATCAGTTTAATTAAAGTTAACGAAGATAAAAGCGAAGTTGATGAGTTTATTGACTTTATATTAAATGAGGGTCAGGAATCAATTAAAAATCAGGGCTTCATACCTATCTGAAAAATTACTTCTCAAATGCTCTTGCAAAAATAGATTATATAATATATTATATATAGTAGTTTCAGTGACAATGTGAAATTTCACAGATGTGTTTTTTATTACTTTCAAAAGATTAAATAATGAGAAAGCACAATATTATATTGAAATATAAAAAGGCGATATTATGGCAAAAAACAGAGATTTATTAGCAATTGGCCACTCTGCTCATGATTACATTATTAGAGTGCCTGAATTTCCAAAAGCAAACTTTTCAGCTCCAATTACCAATATGAAAACCTTTAATGGTGGTGCAGCAGCCAATGTTGCGTGTGTTGGTGCAAACCTCGGATTGAAAACATCATTGGTTTCAGCTGTTGGCGGTGACTTTAAGAAAAGCGAATACTTTGAACATATGCAAAATTTAGGTATTGATACCGATTCATTAATCATTGTTCCAGGTGAAGCAACACCAACCGCATTCGTCCTCACCGATGACAATGATGACCAGATCAGTTATTTCTACTGGGGAGCTGCCCGTGAATTTGCAGAAAGCAAAGTTCCTTCATCTGCAATTAAAAATGCTCAAGCAATACACTTGGCAACAGGCGATCCTGATTTCAACTGGAAATGTTCCGAAGAAGCTAAAAATGAAGATTTGCTTGTTTCATTTGATCCGGGCCAGGACCTTGGAATGTATGATACTAAAAAATTGATTGATGTTTTGGAAAACACTACAATCCTTTTCTGCAATCATCATGAAATTGAAAGAATCCTTGATGCACTGGAGCTTGATTTAAATGGACTTAGGGAATTAGGACCTAAAATCATTGTTAAAACCTGTGGAGCACAAGGCAGTGAAATTTACTCAAATGAAGAAAAAATTAAAATCGACGCTATAAAAACAGAAGCAGTCGATCCGACAGGTGCAGGAGATTCCTACAGAGCAGGATTCCTGTCAAGATTCTTAAATGGCGCATCATTAGAAGAATCCGCTAAATTTGCATCTGCAGTATCTTCTTTTATTATAGAACAACAAGGCTGTCAAACCAACATGCCTAGTTTCGATGATGCATTTGAGAGAATGAATGGATTTTACTAAATCCATTTCCTTAACTTTTTTTAAAGTATACTTTATTATTATCAATAAGGCTTTAATTTTGAAATACTAAATGAAGAATTACTATTTTTTAAAAAAAAATTTATATATATCAATAAAGTTTGAATTAACAATAATCCAATTAATTTAAATACTATTAAATAAAAATAACACAATATCAATCTATAATGAGAAAATAGTAATATAAATTTGACTGTTTAATCTATTAATTAAGGAGGAGAATAATGACACAAATTAGTGATGCAAAAAAAGGCATTTTAACAGATGAAATGAAACATGTTGCAGAAATTGAAGGTGTTTCAGAAGATTTCATCTTAAAATCAGTAGCTGAAGGTACCATTGTAATACCAAGTAACGTTAATAGAGATATTGAAGCATCAGGTATTGGTGCAGGATTAAGAACCAAAGTAAATGCAACTGTAGGTACTTCAACCGATATCGTTAACTTTGATGAAGAAGTATTAAAAGCACAAATCGCAATAGACAACGGTGCAGACTGTTTAATGGAATTAAGTATCGGAGGAGACTTAGACGTAATAAGAAACAGAGTTTTAGACATGTCTCCATTACCAGTAGGTTCAGTACCTGTTTATCAGGCAGCTATTGAAAGTATCAGAAGAGACGGCTCTGTAGTTTACATGACTGAAGATGATTTATTCAACACCATCGAAAAACAGGCAAAAGATGGTATTGACTTTATGGCAGTCCACAGTAGTATTAACATTGAAACTTTAACCAGACTCAAAAGGCAAGGCCGTGTAACCGGACTCGTCTCAAGAGGAGGTTCATTCATGTCCGGATGGATTGTTGAAAATGAACAGGAAAACCCATTATACGCTAACTTCGATTATGTTTTAGAAATTGCAAAAGAACATGACGTAGTTCTTTCACTTGCAAACGGTATGAGAGCAGGGTCCATTGCCGATTCAACCAATGTATGATTGAAGGACCAGGACACATTCCAATCAATGAAATTCCAACAAATGTAATGATTCAAAAGAAAATGTGTTCCAACGCTCCTTTCTACATGTTAGGACCTATTGTATGTGACGTAGCACCAGGTTACGACCACATCGTATCCGCAATCGGTGCAGCATCCTCTGCAAAAGCCGGAGCAGACTTCATCTGTTACGTAACTCCTGCAGAACATTTGGCTTTACCTAACCCTGATGACGTAAGAGAAGGAGTAATTGCAACCAAAATCGGAGCTTACGCTGGAGACCTGGCAAGTGGCCAAATCGACGGTTCACAAGACTTAGCAATGGCTGAAGCTCGTAAAAATCTCGATTGGGAAGCACAATATGCCTGTGCAATGTTTCCGGAAGCTGCACGTGCAAAAAGGGATCAAAGACCTCCTGAAGAAGAAGACACCTGTACCATGTGCGGTAACTTCTGTGCAGTAAAAATCGTAAACGAATGGTTGGATCAATCCGATTCCGACTTAATCAAATAGATATTCTTATCTATTTAACTTCTTTTTTTATTTTTAATGTTGTATAAATCATTGCCTCAAAAAATTCAAAAACCTCAAAAACAAGAAAAAATTTTCATTTTTAATTTTAAGTTAAAAGACCTTATTTTTCATTAACACTAAGCTTTTGAAATTCACATCTGATTTTTGAACTGGGGTATATATCCTGCAGGTAAAACTCATTGAAAAATGCAAATTGCTGACGTTAATGTCAATGGATATTTGACAACAATTTTACAAAGTCACAACAATTTTACCAAATGACTGCAATTTAAGAAATAAGTATTTAAATTATCCAGTTACCTAAAATATTACCTTTAAAATAGTTATAAATGAAAATATTTAAATATAATCAGAATATAAATACAACCAAACCAATTTTAAAGGTGAACAATATGAACATCAACAAAAACATTTCCATTGTTTATGACACAGAAACACTAAATACCATAAAAATAATGATAAAAGAAGGATTTGACAAACTAAACTCATTTTTTAGTGTAAAATCTTCAAAATTTAAAGTATACTTTGAATTAAAAGAAAAATTTAACGAAATTGCCGATAAATTACGCAACATTAAATCTTTCAGCAATGAATTTGCTTATTTCCGTTTCATAAAAAGGAAAATATTACACATCATTTACCAAAATTGTGAAGACAAAAATTATGGCCATTATGACTTCGCATTAGAGTTATTTGACTTTTTTATGGAAATATGGGATGCAAGAATTAAATTAAATAAAGAATTTTCTCAAAAAGAATTAGAATTATATGAAACACGACAAATTTCATTTAAAAGAAGATGCCACAAGTATCGACGTGAGTTTTATCTCAATATTTACCATCCTGACGGAGAATATAATGAAAAAGAGATTTATAATATTCATAAAACATTAATGGAATGAGATGAATGCAATTTTTCACTGATACTAACATACCTATAGCCTACACCGTTATTCATGACAAATGGCATGAAAATGCAATTAAATTTTTTAAAAAACATGAAAAAGACAATATTTTTTGGTCCAACTTAGTTAAAAAAGAGTATGATGAAAAATTAGGAGACATTATTGATGAAGTGACAAATTTCTTGGAAACATCAGAAGATTTGCTAAACATTAATAATAAAGATTTTATAAACTATTACGATTTTGAAAAATATCTTCTTAAAAGAACAGGAGAATGTAACTTAGATAGAACTAAAAAACAAAAAATTCTTGAACATTTTTGGGAGAAATATGGCTTTTCAGAAGGTATTTCTGGAATCATTTCATCAAAATTTTCAGTTTTTATAAATTATTTTGAACTAATATATTATACACGAGAATCACGACTGGAAAACATTTTAATTTTGCATGATTGCGGTTTAAACAACTATTTAAAATATTTAGATTATGCAAAAAAATTATACAAATGGGGTGTTCACAAGCCTGACTGCAAAATAGTCATCGATGCTCACGACTGCGGAAAAAACCATGACGATTTGATATTCATTTCAGCTGATAAAAAAATGATAGAAAAAATCTTAAACCATAATACAAACTTTTTAAGCATTACTGAATTCCGGTCATGCAATTAGATAGATACCCGCCTATCTTTAATTTAATTGTATCTCTTTTACATTAACATTGACATTTCAAATTCTACAGCAAATTTTAAAATAGTGATATATCCAATTGTCAAATTAACTTCAAAATAGCGAACATCAACCGTTAATGTTAATGTTAACATTCACCAAATGTTAATTCAATGGGAGATGATTGAATGGAAACTAACAGTGATGCTTCTAGAGAGGAATTAATTGAAACAATTGAATTTTTAAAGCAGGAAAATGAAAAGACCGTTGATGAACTAATGGAAAAGCTAAGAAGTATTGAAGGTGAACAGCTCAAAACCAACATCACCAATCGCCAAATGGAAGGAAAGATTAGAGAACTGAAAGGTGAAATCAACTCATTCAAAAAGACCCCACTGATTCTTGCAACAGTAACAGAAGTCTTTGACGACAAGCAGGTTGGAATTCAGGGAGCTGTAGGCCATGAATTTTTAGTTACATATCCCGGTTCAATAAAAAAAGAATTACTTCAGCCCGGCGCCAGAGTTGCACTGAATCAGAAGAACTTAGGTGTTGTCAGTGTATTTCCAGCTAAAAAAGACAAGAATGTAGCAGCAATGGAAATTGACGAGAAACCAGAAACCACCTATGAAGACATTGGCGGACTGGATTTGCAAATTACAGAAATTAAAGAAACAGTGGAACTTCCAATTAAAAATACTGAAATATTTAAGGAAATCGGAATCGATCCCCCAAAAGGAATACTTCTTTACGGACCTCCAGGAACCGGTAAAACACTTCTTGCAAAGGCAGTTGCCAACGAAACCAATGCAACATTTATAAAAATCGTGGCATCTGAATTTGTAAACAAATACCTGGGAGAGGGTTCAAGGATTGTGCGTGATGTCTTTGAGCTTGCAAAAGAAAAAAGTCCTGCAATAATATTCATTGATGAAATTGATGCAATAGGAACAAAACGTGTAAGCAGCAGCGAAGGAGCAGACAGAGAAGTCCAAAGGACATTAATGCAGCTTTTAGCAGAACTTGATGGATTTGAATCAAGAGGAGATGTAGGAATCATCGGCGCTACAAACAGACCGGACATTCTTGATGAAGCTCTTTTAAGACCTGGAAGATTTGACAGGACAATTGAAGTGCCGAATCCAGTAAAACAAAGCAGACAAAAAATCCTTGAAATCCATACTGCCAAAATGAAGATAGATGAGGACATTGATTTCGACAGCATCAGCGAACTTACAGATGGATTATCCGGAGCTGACCTGAAGGCAGTATGCACAGAAGCCGGAATGTTTGCAATCAGAGCCGAAAGAAAAAAAGTCATCTCAAAAGATTTCCTGGATGCAATCGATAAAATTATGGAAAATATCAAATAAGTTAATCTTTTTATATTAATAGATAGATATATTATTATAATATAACTTATTTTATGATAATTTTTTTATTAATAATGGTGAATATAGATGACACACTGGATTGAAAACATAGCTGATGAATTAAGTAAAATGGATGTAGAAGAACATATCATTGCAAGCGGAACCTCAATTTCAGGTTCAATACATATTGGAAACTCTTGCGACATATTTATAGCTAACGGAATTGGAAAAAAATTAAGAGAAAAAGGAAAGAAAGCTAAAACAATATGGATTGCAGATGACCACGACCCTTTAAGAAAAGTTCCATATCCATTACCTGAATCTTATGGCAAATACCTTGGAATGCCATACTCAATGATTCCATGTCCTGACGGATGCTGTGCAAACTTTGTAGAACACTTTGAAAAACCATTGTTTTCAGTAATGGACGATTATGGAATAGAAATAGAAGCCAAATCCGGTTTTGAAATGTACAAGTCAGGTGTATATAACGACTACATAAGAACCGCACTTGAAAATGTTGAAAGAATCAAGGAAATCTTCAACGAATACAGAAGAGAACCGTTGGCTGATGACTGGCTTCCTTACAACCCGATTTGTGATGAATGTGGTAGAGTAAACACCACCTATGCTTATGATTATGACGGCGACATCATCAAATACAGATGTGAATGTGGCCATGACGGTGAAATGGACATCAAATCAGGAAACGGTAAACTCACCTGGAGAGTTGAATGGGCAGCCAGATGGAAAATATTCGGAACCACCTGCGAACCGTTCGGAAAAGACCATGCTGCAAGCGGCGGATCCTACGATGTAAGTAGTGTGATTTCAGAAGAAATCTTTAACCATCCTGCACCATATCCAGTGCCATACGAATGGATTACACTCGACGGAGAAGCTATGAGTAAATCCCACGGAGTATTTTTCGCTCCTGATGAATGGTTAAAAATCGGACCTGCTGAAAGTCTCCATTATTACCTGTTCAGATCAAAACCTATGAAAGCAAAAGATTTCTCACCAAAAATGCCTTTCCTGGACTTTATTGATCAGTTCGATACTGTTGAAAAAGTATTCTACGATGAAGTGGAAGCACCATCTGAAAAAGAAGAAAGGAAATTCAAGGAAATCTATGAAATAGTGCAGATGAATCCGGATGCACCTCTGCCTTTCAGACCTCCATTCAGATTTTTGGTCAATGCTTACCAGATTGCAGGTGATGATTTAGAAAAAATCTTTGAAATATTAAAAAGAAACTCACAACTAACCAAAAGCTTTGAAAATAAAGAATTTGGTGATTTAACCGAATTGGAATTAGCTCAATACCGTGAAAGAGTCGATAATGTAAAATATTGGTTGGATACTTATGCACCTAAATTTGTAAAATTCCAAGTGCAAACCAAAAAAGTACCTAAATTACCATTAACCGACGAACAAACCGCATTCTTAGGCGATTTAGCTGATTTGATTGAAAATAATGAGTTTAAAGATGCAACTGAATTGCACGATGCAATGTATGAAATCCTGGAAGCGCAAGGCTTAAAACCTCAAAAAGGTTTCCAGGCAATATATAAAATGATTTTAGGTCAAAAACAAGGTCCAAGAGCAGCATCATTCCTGTTAAGCCTTGACAAAGACTTTGTAGTAAAAAGATTAAGACAGGAAGCTTAATCTTTTAAATTTTTTCTTTTTTTAAATTAAACTTTTGAACTCTTTTTTCATTAAAAATTCATCTACAAAACGATAATCCAATTTTTCAAAAATTTCAACTAAAATATCTTCCCTGCTATCAAATTTGACAACCACACTACTAAATTCATAGTCCATTGCAATTTTTTCGAGTTGCCTGATTAGTTTATAAGCTATTTTTTCACGGTTATCATATGAATTTAAAAATAAAGTAATAATCTCTGCAGAATCGGCATCATATACTTTAAAACTGCTGCAACCAACAATTTTTCCGAAATTATCTAAAAGCAATACTACCTGAGGGTCATCTATCTTACACCCGAAAGATGCACAGAATTCTATAAATCTTTCATCCCTTTCATCAGTCACTATTATTTCCATCTTTAGCCTCCGTAGTATTTCCTACTTTTGCAAGCTCTTCATCCCAGATTTCACAGTTATTGCAGGTGAATTTCAAAAACAAGTCCCTGCATCTTAAATCATTTAGAACAACAACTTCAACGCCGTTGCATTTAAGAAAATTTTCAGCGCCCATAAGTGTGGTATTCTCACCTATGACAACTTTTGGTATATTATACAGTATTACAGCTCCCGAACACATCGGACAGGGAGATAATGTAGTATAGAGAGTGCATTTAATATAATCTTCATAATTGAGACGCCCTGCATTTTCGATTGCATCCATTTCCGCATGCAAAACAACAGAATCATTCTGAATTAGTCTATTATGTCCTCTGGATATGATTTCATTATCTTTAACGAGGACTGCTCCTATTGGAATTCCGCCTTCCTCTAAAGATATTTGAGCTTCCTTAATTGCTTCACCCATAAAATAGTCATCTTGAGTCATTTTAAAAAAAAATAAGTTATAGATGAAATTAATCATCTATTTAAATCTGTTGAATAATCCTTTATTGGATTGTTTTTCCAAATCTTCTTCAAGTTTAGCAATTTGTTTTCTTAATTCAGAAATGGTCTTGTTTGAATCATTGGACAATTTGTCATAGCTGCTTTCCTTAAGTTTAAGTTGAGTTTTAAGAGAGGAGATTTCTTCCTTATATCCTTCAATCTCTTTTTTGTTATTGTTGTCAACTTCCTCTTTATAGTTTCCAAGTTCAATAAGTTCAGCTCTTAACTTGTCAACTTCTTCAGAAAGCTCTACATTTTCTTTTCTGGAAGCTGCCAGTTTTTCACTTAATTCATCGACTTCATTGGATAATCTGGCGTTTTCTTCTTTGATATCATGAACATCGATAGCAGCTAATTTATCTTTATACTCTTGTATTTTAGCTTCAAGTTTTTCACGAACAGAATCAACTTCAGATTCCAGTTTGTCTGCTCTTACTTTACTAACAGCACTTTCAGCACCGAGTTTTCCAATTTTATTACTTAAATCTGCATTAATATCCAATTGATCGAAATATTTCCTTGTGGTTTTTTCCAATGCATCAGTCAATTCTTTTTTAAGTTTGTTCAACTCGGCATTTTCTTTTTTGAGTTTTGGTATAATTTTATTAGTTAAATAATTTAGTTCACTTGACTGATTTGATAATTTTTCATCTTTTTCTTTGAGTTTCTTTTTCAAATCATCAAATTTGGAATCATTTTTATCGGCTGATTTATTTTCACCAACAGGTTCCTCATCATCAATGACTCCATTGATTACCGGATCATCAATAACTTCCTCAACGACAGGTTCATTAATAACCTCTTCAGTCTCGTCATCCTCTTCAACAGGCTCTTCGAAAACCTCTTCCGGTTCATCATCAGCAGCCTCTTCAACAGGCTCTTCGACAATTTCTTCACTAGCTTCTTCAACTACAGGTTCGCTAGTTACTTTTTCAACAACAGGTTCTTCGGAAACTTCTTTAGGAGCTTCTTCAGCTTCTGATTTTCTATTTTTAATTTTGTCTAAATCTAATTTAACTTTTTGGCCATACATGGCATTCATTGGTTTATCACTTGGCATTAAAATCACCGTAATAGCAATTATAATTAAAAATTCGACAGTCCAAATACAATATAATAGAGTTATATTTAATAACATATTTAACTTTTTTTTATCATGATTTTTCATATTGGAAAATCTTAAAATAATATGAAAATCTAACTATATTATACTGAATTAATTTTGTAACTTGGGCGATACCATGGATTATTTTGATAGATTAGAAAAAGAAACCCATCACCTATACGACATAGCTAATAAGGCAAGGTCCAAAGGATTGGATGTTGAAACAGAAACAGAAGTGCCCCTTGCAAAGGATTTAGCTGAAAGAGTAGAAGGGCTGGTTGGCCCTGAAGGTGTGGCAGCACGTATTAAGGAATTGGAAAATGATATGGACAGAGAGTCTGTTGCATTTGAAATTGCAGCCGAAATTGCATCAGGAAAATTTGAACTTACCGGTGAAAAGGCAGATTGGAATGAGGAGCAAAGGTGTGACCAAGGTTTAAGAACTGCTCTTGCAATTTTAACAGAAGGAGTAGTA
The DNA here is from genome assembly GCF_902764455.1 of uncultured Methanobrevibacter sp. Lineage (NCBI taxonomy): Archaea > Methanobacteriati > Methanobacteriota > Methanobacteria > Methanobacteriales > Methanobacteriaceae > Methanobrevibacter > uncultured Methanobrevibacter sp. The sequence continues at coordinate 38,141 of NZ_CACWVY010000036.1, read as the reverse complement.
GCTGCACCGTTAGAAGGTATTTCAGATGTTAAAATCAAAGAAAATTTTGATGGAACAAAATACATTGGAGTTTACTTTGCAGGCCCTATCAGAAGTGCAGGAGGTACTGCTGCTGCTTTAGCTGTGCTTCTGGGAGATAAAATCAGACAGGCTATAAATATTGATGCATTCAAACCTATTGAAGATGAAATCGAAAGATATGTGGAAGAAGTTGAACTTTATGAGTCCGAAGTTACAAACCTGCAATACTCACCAACACCAGAAGAAGTGAGATTTGCCGCTAACCACATCCCCGTGGAAGTTTCAGGAGAACAGACCGACCAGGTAGAAGTTTCACACAGGGATTTGGAGCGTGTTGAAACCAACAACATCCGTGGGGGAGCACTGCTTGCGATGGTTGAAGGAGTTATCCAGAAATCCAAAAAGATTCATAAAATATCTAAAAAATTAGGGCTCGACTGGGAATGGCTTACCGAGTATTCAAAACCTAAAAAAGATGATTCCACAGGAGATGACAGCGGAGATTCAGATATTGTAAGCGAACCTAAATATATTCAAGATATTATTGGAGGAAGGCCTATTTTAGGATATCCTTCAGAAAAGGGAGCATTCAGATTAAGATACGGAAGATCAAGAAATACCGGCCTTGCTACCATGGGAGTTCACCCTGCAACAATGGCACTGCTTGAATTTTTAGCCGTCGGAACACAGCTTAAGATTGAATATCCCGGAAAAGGTAACTGTGTTGTTCCTGTAGATTCCATTGAAGGACCTACTGTTAAGCTTAAAAATGGTGATGTTTTAATTCTTGACAGCGTTAGAAAAGCACGTGAAGTTAAAAAGGATGTCGTTGAAATACTCTTTTTAGGTGACATGCTTGTTGCATTCGGAGAATTTTTAAGAAACAACCAGCCGTTATACCCGTCAGGATGGGTTGAAGAATGGTGGATTCAACTGCTGATGCAAAGTGAGAACTTTGACAAGGACAATAACGATCTGGATTTGCATAAGCTTGAATACGAATATTTAAGTTCAGTTGAAGCACTGACATTATCAAAAAAATATGATATTCCTCTTCATCCAAAATACACTTACTGTTATAATGACGTTACCATTGAAGATTTGAATTCATTGATTGATTTAATAGAATCTGCCAAATTAAATTATAAACCGAATGAGGAATTGAAATTAGACTTATCTTATCCTAAAAGAGTTTTGGAAATTATCGGCGTTCCTCACATTGTCCGTGACGGCAAAATCATTATAGACAAGGACCATTCATATGCCCTTTTGGTGACATTATCCAAAAGGCTGCCTGAAAAGGACACAACAATAGAAGCCGTTAATGAAGTTTCACCTATTGAAATTAAAAATAAAGCTCCGGCATACATCGGTACACGTGTCGGCAGGCCTGAAAAATCTAAAGAAAGACTTATGAGACCTGCACCACATGGACTGTTCCCAATTGGAAATTTCGGAGGTTCCAGAAGACTGATAGCAACAGCAGCTAAAAAAGGAAGTATCAAAGTGCAGCTAGCAAGAAGGAAATGTACAAATCCTTCCTGCGGAATCAGTTCAAACAATTCTCTTTGTCCGAAATGCGGAAGTCCGACTGAAATCGGTGCTGCCAGTGAAAAAAACATACCTCTCGCATCCATGCTTAAAAAAGCATCAGATAACGTTAAAGTAAGAAGAGTTGACGAAGTTAAGGGCGTAGTAGGTATGATTTCCGAATCAAAACTGGCCGAACCTCTTGAAAAAGGAATATTAAGATCCAAAAATGAAGTGTTTACATTTAAGGATGGAACAATACGACACGATTCAACAGATTTGCCATTGACACATTTTATCCCAAAGGAAATCGGAGTTACTGTTGAAAAGCTCAAAGAAATGGGCTATGAAAAAGATTGTTATGGAAATCCTATTGAAAATGAAGAGCAAATTATAGAACTTAGAGTACAGGATATTGTAATTTCCGACAATTGCGGAGAATATCTGCTTAGAACCGCACAATTCATTGATGACGAACTTACAAGATTTTATGATATGGAACCCTTCTATAATGTTAAGGAGAAAAGCGATTTAATCGGACATCTTGTTGCAGGTCTTGCACCTCACACATCAGCAGGAGTGCTTGGAAGAATTATAGGATTTACAAAGGCATTGGGATGTTATGCCCACCCTTATTTCCATTCAGCAAAACGTAGAAACTGTGATAGTGACGAAGATGCAGTCATGCTGCTTTTGGATGCTTTAATTAACTTTTCAAAATCATACTTACCAAATACTAGAGGAGGAAGTATGGATGCTCCTTTAGTTTTATCTTCAAGAATTGACCCGGAAGAGATAGATGACGAATCTCACAACCTGGATATCTTTGAAAGATTCCCTGTAGAATTTTATGAAAAAACATACAGCCCTTTAAAACCTGCTGAGGTTTTGGAATACATTGACAATGTGGAAATGCATCTGGGAACTCCGCAGCAATACGAAGGACTGATGTTTTCCCATCACACATCAAATATCCATGCAGGACCTACAATTTGTCTTTATAAAACCTTACCATCAATGCGAGAAAAAGTTGAAGCTCAAATTAGTCTTGCTGAGAAAATCAGGGCAGTTGATCAAAGAGGAGTTGTTGAAAAGGTATTGTCTTCTCATTTCTTGCCAGACATCATGGGCAATTCAAGAGCCTTTTCTAAACAGAAGGTAAGATGCACCAAGTGCGGATCAAAATACCGCAGAATACCCCTCAGCGGAAAGTGCAGATGTGGAGGTAATTTAATCCTGTCAGTTTCAAAAGGGTCTGTTACAAAATACCTTGAAATTTCACAGGAACTGATTAACAGGTACCCTATATCTCCATACTTAAGACAACGTTTAGAAATTCAAGAGTTTGGTATTAACTCGCTGTTTGAAAGTGACAAGTCCAAACAAAGCTCACTGGATGTTTTCTTCTAGTGAGATTACTTCTCAAATGCTCTCGGACATTTGATTTTTATTAGAAATTATATAGTAAATTTCAGAGTGGACAAATATTGTTCGTAATAAGACGAACGATTTATATACCATGAAAAACTATGTATTAACTATATGTTCGTATGTATACGAACAATAATTATACATGTGTTGACATAGATTATAACAACTGAGAGACGACTCTCTCTCACTTGGATAATAAATTTTTTTAAAAACTAGGAAAATGGTGTGAATGAAATGGAAAAGATCTCAGAATTAGGAAATAATTTAAATGAAACCGTTAAAATAAATGTAGAGAAAAATAACGGTATCAGAGAAAGATTCAGTTATGAAAAATTAGTAAAATCATTAGTAATGGTGGAAACCCCATTCTTTGAATCTGACAAAATTGTAGCTACAGTAGTATCTCAGTTATATGATGGAATTAAAACTAAAGAAATTAAAAAAATCGTCTACGAATGCCTTGAAGATATCGACCCAGAAATCGCAAATAAATACTTAGCAAGTACACAATTAAAAGTACGTACATCCAGAGACACTATTGAAGCATTTGACTTATCAAAAATCGCTAACACCTTAATTGAAGAAACTGGTGCTAGCCAAGAAACTGCTTTTGAAATTGCTACTGAAACCTGGAAAGAACTTAAAAAATTAAATGTTGAATACTTGACCGCTCCTATGATTAGGGAAATGGTTAACACAAAATTAATTGAATATGGTTTAGAAGACTTAAGAAGCCGTTACACTCGTTTAGGTATTCCGGTATACAATATCACCTCATTAATTGAAAACGGAAACAGAGATAACGCAAACATGATTCACAACCCTGAAAGTATTCACAAACATGTAGCAGACGAAGCATTAAAACAATACGCACTCTTAAAAATGTTACCTGCACATTTAGCAGACGCACACATGTCCGGTGACATTCACATTCACGATTTGGAATTCTTCGCAGGAAGACCTCTCAACTGTATGCAGCATGATATAAGAACCTTCATCAAATACGGACTTAAAGTGGACGGTACCGGTGACCACACATCCATTGCAGGTGCACCAAACCACATGGAAACTTTAATGAACCACACAGGTGAAATCATGCTCGCAGCACAACAAAACATGTCCGGTGGACAAGGAATGTCCCTTTGGAACGTATTTGTTGCTCCATTTGCAAGAGGAAGAACCTACGATGAAATCAAACAATCAGTACAAATGCTTGTTTACAACTTAAACATGGCTTACGCAGCAAGAGGATCCCAAGTACCATTTACAAGTATGGCATTGGAATTCGGAGTTCCTGACTTCTTAAAAGATGAAACCGCATACGGACCAAAAGGTAAAGTAGTTGGAACCTATGCTGATTTTGAAGAAGAAACCAGATTAATCCAAAGAGCATTCACTGAAACATTACTCGCAGGAGACAACGAAGGTAAACCTCATTTATTCCCAAATACTATTTACACCCTCCGTGAAGAAACAATGACCAGTGAATACGAAGATGACATAAGATTAGTTCACGAATTATCTGCAAAATACGGTTCATCCTACTTTGTAAACATGTTCCCTAAATACAGAGGAAAAATGGCAAACTATATGGGTTGCAGAACCTGTTTACAAGACACCTGGACTGGTGACTGGGATCAAGACTGTTTAAGAACAGGTAACCTTGCATATGTAACTTTAAACTTCCCAAGAATTGGATACCAATCCAAAGACGAATCCCAAGTATTTGAATACTTAGATGAATACATGGATCTTGCAACTGAAACATTAATGCTCAGAAGAGAACAAGGATTAAAATGTTTAAATGATTTCCACATTTTACCATTCTTAAAACAGCAAGTTGCTGAAGATTCCTATTACAGAATCCAAAATTCAACCTTATCTTTTGGATTTGTCGGACTTAACGAAATGTTATTATCCTTATTCGGTGAAGGTATTGAAAATCCTGAAGCCAACAAATTTGGTATCAAATGTCTCGAATACGTAAATGACAGAGCTGAAAAATTAAAAGAGGAAACTGGACTTAGATGGTCTGTTTTACAAACCCCTGCAGAATCCACTGCATACAGATTTGCAACTCTCGATAAAAAACTATTCGGAGACCAAGCAATCGTACAAGGTGACGGAAATGCTAACTACTATACTAACTCCTCACATGTACCAGTAGATACCGGATTATCCTTAATCGAAAAAATCAAAATTGAAGAACAATATCACAGTTTAACTCCTGGTGGACACATCTTCCATGCATTCATGGGAGAATCTTACTCAGATCCAGATTCATTAATGAGTTTAACTAACAAAATTGCAAGAAAATCCGATATCGGATTCTGGGCTTACAGCTCAGCATTAAGCTTCTGTTTAAAATGTAAAACCTTAATGAAAGGTTTAAACAATACTTGTCCTACCTGCGGTGAAAGTGAAGATGTAGAATGGTATGACAGAATTACCGGATACGTACAACAAGTTGGACGTGCAAAATCTGCATCCGGAGGATGGAACCCAGGTAAACGTCAAGAATTAATTGATAGAAGAAGATTTGAAGATAACTAAACAGTTATCTTCTTCACACCATTTTTTTTACACCAAACCATCAATACTTATTAAAACTCATTATTTTAAAAAAAAATCCTTAACTCGTTCTAAAACTTAAATATTATAGTACATATTTATATAATATATAACATATCTATTAACATAACTAATATTAGTTATACGATTTTAAATTAAAAGGTGAAAAAATGAGAAAAGGTTTACTTGTATTAATTGCATTACTTGCAATTTGCATTACAATTAGTGCTGCAAGTGCAGCAGATTGGAGTTTCAACTTCGGAAGCTCCAGCAGCTCCGATGGCGGAGACATTAAAATAGACAATGACAAGCTTTCCCTTCAAGGTATAAACTTCAAAATCCCTGAAGGATACAAAGAAAATGAATCTGCTAGAATATTAGCTAAAGACACTAATCAATTTGGTGAAAACGGAAAAGTATCTGCTACTGAATTCTACAACAACAATAGTACCATCGTAATTAAAACATTCTTCGCAACAGACGGTAAATACGAAAACCTAAACGCTGATAATGCAACTGAAAAAACTATTGGTGGTCAAAAAGGATTCGTTACTGAAAAAGATGGTGAAGTACTTTTCGATTACCTTATTGACGGTAAAATATGTGAGATTGTAGCTCCAAATGAAGATACAATCGGATCCCTACTGAAAGTATAACTACTTTTTTGAATGTGGCTTAATGCCACATATTTTAATTTTCTTTTAATACTTTTACAATATTGTTTAAAATAATTCACTTTTTAATATATACCACACATATAATCAATTTTATATATCACCATTATTAACCTATTAAACATTGACTCAAACAAAATAATTACTATAATTTAAAGGAGAAAAATAAATATGAAATTGTTTAAGATAAGTACAATATTTCTATTATTAATGATTTTCTCTGTTGGATTTGTTTGTGCCGAAGATATAAATCAGACCGGCGATAATTTAGAAATAAATGATGGAGACATCATTTCAGCCGGTGAAGTTAAAACTTATGATGATTTATTTAAAAGTATCGGTGATGAAAAAGCAGATTTAACAGCAGATTATACATATAACAAAGAAAGCGATACGTTAAAGAGAATTAACATTACAGGAGAACCTAATTATAAATATATCATTAGCGGTAATAACCATACTATTGATGCAAGCAACATTGCAGGGGTTTTCAAATTTACCAAAGGTGATTTTGTAATTAATGATTTGACTATTAAAAACTGTGCAGAAAGTGCTATAATAGCACAATCTTCTACAATAACATTAAACAACGTGAATTTTATAAACAATAAAGATCCTACAACTGGTGCGGCCGTTTATTCATATAACAGTATAGTGAATACATATAACTGTCTGTTTGAAAACAATGACGCTCCGAATGGTGGAGCTATTTTTGCTGATGAAAGTAACTTGTACATTAAAATGACTACATTAACAAATAAAAATCCTGTAAAGTGGTCATTAATTTACGCTACACAATCAATTATTGATATTCAAAATACTCTTATTGAAAATGCGACATCCACATATGCAACAGCACTTTATGCAACAGGATCCAAAATAAATATTAAAGACAGTGTATTCTCAAATTTATATGCCAGTGCAAGTGCAGGTGCAATAGGTATCAAAAACTTATATAAAGGAGACGACCCATTTTCATTCAATATACAAAAGTGTAAATTTGTAAATGTCAGCTCTGCAAAAAACGGTGGAGCAATTTATGCGGATGTTAACGGTGCTATTAGCAATTCTTCTTATGCTACTGAATGGGTTATAATCAATAATACCCTATTTGACAAATGTTCCTCCGGATTCGGCGGAGCCGTTCTGCAGCTTGGAGGAAAATTGAATATTATTTACAGTACATTGTCAAACAATAAGGCAACTTACTGCGGAGGAGCTGTTTATACCTCCAACTGTACATTTTATGCTGGAGGAGACGTTTTTGAAAACAATACTCTTTTATATAAAGACCAGTACTTCGCCAAAGGTGGAGCAATGTATCTAGATTACGGCATCCAAGAGATTGAATTTTCAGATTTCTTAAATAATTTAGCTTATGAAGGCGGAGGAATCTATTCATTTGGCAGTTATATTGCAGTCAAAAATTCCACATTTGAAAATAACAAAGAAGCACTTCATGGCGCATTCCTTAAAAAAGGCTCATATTACAATGGAATTAGTACAAAAAGCCAAGATAAATTCGACTTAAACGATGAAGAATTTGCAACTTTTGTAGATTTTACAGGTAAAAAAATAGTTTTAAACCCAATTGAAGTAACCGGAAGTGTTGATGACACTTCATTTGACTTGCGTAAATTTGGAGTTGTAACTCCTGTTGAAAATCAGGGAGATAACGGAGCATGTTGGGCATTTGGTACTACAGGTGCTTTTGAATCCGCATTCTTAAAAGCAACAGGAATTACATTAGATATTTCCAACAATAACATCCAAAACTCCGGTATCAGATATTCAATTTATGGAATACCTACCGTAACTGAAGGAGGTTACATTTTCAGCGGTTTAAGCTACATTTTAAGTTGGTTAGGTGTTGTAAATACTGAAAACGACCAATACGATGAACTTGGAAAAATATCTCCAGTAATATTTACAGAAGACAACTACCATATTACAGATGCAGTCATCCTTGAACCTAAAAACATCACTTCAATGAAAGATGCATTAATAAAGTATGGAGCATTGACCGTTTTTGTTAATGGAGCAAATCCAAAAAATGAATATTTCAACAATGAAACAAATGCTTCCTACTGTAACAATGAAAGTTTAGGAAATCATTTCGTTACCGTAGTCGGTTGGGATGACAACTATTCCAGAACAAACTTTAAATTAGATCCAGGTCATGACGGTGCATGGATTGTTAAAAATAGCTGGGGAACAGACTGGGGAAATAAGGGATACTTCTATCTTTCATATTATGATGCACCACTTACAAGCGACTATGCAGTGGGTTATGTAATCAACAATACTGAAGTCTATGACAGGCTTTACCAGTATGATGTTGCCGCTTTCCAAGACAGCTACTTTGGCAGTACAAAAGGCAATGACATACTTTACAGAAATTATTATACCAGTGCAGAAGGGGATTTGATTGCTGCTGTTGGAACCTATTTCCAAAACCCTAATCAAAATTATAAAATAACAGTTTTTGTTAACGGCAAACAGGTATACACCCAAAGTGGAAAATCTAAATTCAAAGGATTTGAAACAGTGAAATTAAACAAATATGTTGCTGTCGGCAAAAATAGTAATTTTACAATCCAAATTCAAACAAAAACTGCCCCATACCTTGAAAATTCAAGACAATACTTTGAAAAAGGCACTTCAATATATCAAAACGGCGATAACATTATAGATTTCAGTGCTGAAGGTAAAGCATTTTGTATTAAAGCATATACCTTCAAAAATAATAATACTGATTCAAATCCAACTCAATATTACAGTCCAGGCAATACTGTAATTAAAGGATTTGTTGAAGGTGCTAAAGTAACTATTTCCCAGGACGGTAAAAGCATAGCTTCAACTACTGTTAAAAACGGTAAAGCAGAATTTGACAAAAATTTAACCCCTGGAAATTATAGTCTTACTGTAGAGTATGATGACATCGAAATTGAAGATATCTTCGAAATATATTCCACTATTGATGCAGATGATGAATATAAAAAAGCATACGGTGCCGAATTAAAAATTGAAGCTAAATTCTATGATGAATTAGGTAACACTTTAAATAACACCAGCATTACAGGATCAGTTGATAATAAAAACTTCACATTAACTACTGATGTCAATGGTAGTGTGACTGTAGACCCCAACAAATTAGCTATAGGCACACATGAATTGATATTACTCAATCCTAAAACTGGAGAAATATCTTTTACTACAATCAATATCGTATCAAGATTCTCCAATGTCAACAATATTGTAATGGATTACTATGATGGAACTGCATTTAAAGTAAGAATATTTGATGATAACGGAAACCCTGCTGGAAAAGGCAAAAAAGTAACATTTAAAATTAAAAATAAGAATTATTCAAGAACTACTGATGCAAATGGTTACGTTTCATTTAAAATACCTAATACCATTACACCAGGAACCTCTAAATTAAAAGTTACATATGCCGGTTCAAGTATTGTAAAAACAGTTAAAGTAAAACAGGTATTGAAAGCAGCTAAGAAAACTGTAACTGTCAAAAAATCCGCTAAAAAATTAGTTTTAAAAGCAACCCTCAAAACCAGTAAAAACAAAGCTATAAAATATAAAAAAGTTTCATTTAAAGTAAATGGAAAAACATACTCTTCTAACACTAATAAAAAAGGAATTGTTCAAGTTACAATTAAAAAAGCAGCTATCAATAAACTTAAGGCAGGTAAAAAATACACCGTTAAAATTACCTATCTTAAAGATACCATCAAAACAACCTTAAAAGTTAAACGTTAGAGATTCAAATTCTCTAACTTTCTTTCTATTTTTTTTGAATAACCTTAAATATTTTATCAGATAAAGTAGGATTTGTATAAAATATTTTGAGGCTAAAAATGAAATATAAGAAACTTATTTTACAGTCATTTATATTGCTCGTATTAATGTTTTCAATTACGGCAATATCTGCAGCCGATTTAAATGATACTGATAATTTCGGAGACATATCAAATAACCCTAAAACATATGATAATTTTTATGAAACAATAAAGAGCAACACGACAAAAATTGACCTTGATAGTGATTATAAATTTAACATTGACGAAGATATAAACTATATTTCAGGAATTCCAATAGAAAAAGACCTTGTAATTAATGGAAATAATCATATAATTGACTGCAACAATATGACACGGGCATTTGAGCATTCAAACGGCAGCTTAGAAATAAATAATTTAATTATTAAAAATGGATATATAGCTCTGGGTTCTGCAATTACCTCAAACAATAATCTAACCCTAAACAATGTAACTTTTATAAATTGTAATGGTCTAAATAGGACAACTAACAATAATTTCGGAGCAGTATTTTCTACATTTAACAACTTAAATATCAACAATTGTAAGTTTATAGACAATTCAGGAGAGAATTCCGCTTCAATATATGCTTCAAACAGCACAGTCACCATATACAATTCAATTTTTACAAGCAGTTCCACCCGTATTCTCAAAGGACACATACGAGTGGAAAATTCAAATCTTACAGTTACAAACTGCAGCTTTTCAAATACAACATCAAAGTATGCAACAGCAATATTCGCTTTGAAGGGCAATGTAGCAATCTACAACACCAAATTTAAAAACCTTATGGCCAATAAAACTGCCGGTGCAATTTTTTTAAAATTATCTGATAGCTTGAAAATAATCAATTGTCAATTTGACAATATCCTCAGTGAAAAGAATGCTGGAGCGGTCTTTGCAGACATAGATGGAGGTGAACGAGATCATGAAGGCACAGTTAAAATTGAAAATACCACCTTCAACAATTGTTATTCTGAATTTGGCGGTGCCTTTCTTCAGTTAGGTGGAGAGTTAAATATTGAAAATTCAAATTTCACTTCAAATCAGGCAAAATATGAAGGGGGAGCTATCTACACCAGTTTTGCCAATGTGAACATTTCCAAATCAAATTTTAAATTCAACAGTTTAATCGACGAAATGTCCTACGGTGGAGCCGCATACTTTGATATGGGAACTGCTATTCTCAAAGAAAACATTTTTGAAAACAATTTGGGCTTTGAAGTTTCCACCATCTATGCACATGATATCAATCTAACTTTGAGCAGTAACTACTTCAACAATCCTTCAGAAGTTACAAGCATATACACAGAATTTGGAAGTGCAACACTGCAAGACGAGAACAAATTCAACAACGACACCCTATCATTTAACAATACAGATTACGTTTTCAATATAGAACTTTCAAATAAACCATTCATATTGCTTAACAATACCATAGCATATACCACATTGCCTTCCGCATTTGATTTGAGAAATCTAAGTTGGGTTTCTCCGGTTAAAAATCAAGGATTCATGGGTTCATGTTGGGCATTCGGAAATGTCGCTGCAATGGAATCAGCATTACTAAGATATGCAAACAGCACTTATCTACTCTCAGAAAACAATCTTCAAAATACAATGCTCCAATATTCAAAATATGGTGAACTGGAATCAACAGAAGGTGCAAGCCCATATGCAGCAGCAGCTTATGTAATTGACGGACTTGGAATTTTCCCCAGTGTCTATGACAGTTATGATGAGCTGGGAAAAATTTCTTCATTAGTTACAACAGCCAATGATTTCCATATTCAAAATGTGATAATTATCCCTCCAAGAAAAAACAGCACAGACAATGACCTAATAAAAAGTGTTTTAATCAGATATGGTGCTTTAGCGGTTACTCATAAAGCAAACTTCAATAATAGTTACTTTGAATCGCTACTCGGCACACAATATTATTATGGGAATGAAAAAGCAGACCATACAGTTTGTATAGTTGGATGGAACGATACCTATCCAAAAGAGAATTTCGCTAAAACCCCTCCCGGAAACGGTGCATGGATTGTCAAAAACAGCTGGGGAACCGATTGGGGTGATGAGGGATATTTCTATGTTTCATATTATGACACCTCCATTGCACGCCACGGACATCCTACAGGATACATTATCACCAATGACACCTACAACATGATTTATCAAAATGGTATTGGAGGGACATTAACTTCCCTTGATATGGATTGCTATGCGAATGTCTTTACCGCAGTAAAGGACGAATTGATTGGTGCAGTTGGAACTTATTTCAACGAAACCGGCACAAATTATGAAATAACAATAGAAGTAAATGATATCGAAGTTTACAAACAAAATGGAATAAGTGAATTTAGCGGATATGCAACAATAAAACTAGATAAATATGTCCAAATAAAAAAAGGAGATAACTTTACAGTATTCATAGACAATAATAAATTGTTTGTTACCTATGACTATCGAGTTCATGCACAGACAGACAAATCATTTGGAAGTGCCGATAAAGGTAAAACATGGACAGATTTGGTAAAACAGGGAAACGTTGCTATTTTAAAAGCATATACAGTTACTGACATTAATATTACAAGTAATCTGGTGAAATATTATGGTAATGACACTCCATTTGTTGCAAAAGTTGGTGCAGGCGAAACCGTCATTTTTGAATTTGAAGGTAAAAACTACACTGTAATTGCAGATGAAAACGGATTAGCCAAACTTTCAATAGACAAAAATACCGGAAATTATAACATTACAACAACATACAACAACATTTCAATTGTCAATTATATTATAATAAAGAGCGCAATTCTTTCAAGCAATGTTACAAAAGGATATAACAGCAACTACAATTATAAAATGCAAATATTGACTTCTGCCGGGACCCCCTTAAACAACACTAAAGTTGCAATTTCCATCAATGGCAACTCAAGAAACTATACAACTGACAATTCAGGTTACATTACCATCCCATTTACAAAATTAACCAAACAGCAAACAATTCTAGTTAGAAATCCTTCTAATGGAGAAAATAAAATATCTAAAATTATAGTTAAATCAAGGTTCAGCGGCGCTAAAAACGTTGCAATGTATTACTTTGACGGATCCAAGTTTAAAGCAAGGATTGTTGGTGATGATGGTAAATTTGTAGGTAAAAATCAGGCAGTAAGCATCAAACTCAACAAAAAAACCTACAAAGTTAAAACCGATAAAAATGGCTACATTACCTTAAAAATACCAAATACAGTAAAACCTGGAAAATATACCTTAAAAGCAACTTACAAAGGTCAAACAATTTCAAAAACTGTTAATGTAAAACAAAACCTTAAAACAAGTAAATACACCGTTAAAAAAACTGCTAAAAAACTCAAAGTTAAATAAAAATGTTATCAAAAAACTCAAAGCAGGAAAAACATACACCATGAAGGTTACATACCTCAAAAACACCATCAAAACAACATTAAAAGTTAAACGTTAGAGGTTCAAAGTCTCTAACATTTTCTTTCTATTTTTTGAATAACTTTAAATATTTTATCTTATAAATTATAATTTGTATAAAATATTTGAGGCTAAATATGAAATACAGAAAGTTTATTTTACACACATTAATATTGTTTGTATTATTGTGTTCAATTACGGCAATATCTGCAGCCGATTTGAATGATACAGACAATTTTGATGTTTTAAAAGATGATAATCAAGACGGATCCTTTATGAATCTCGAAGGAGACATGTCACTTCAGGGTTCAACATTTAACCTTGAACAGAACTATAAATTCGATAATACAAGCGATTTGCTGTATGTAGACGGAATAAATATAACCAAGAACAATTATGTGATTAATGGAAACAATCACGTAATTGACTGTAACAATCAAGCAAGAGCATTTACTATCACTGGAAGCAATGTGATGGTAAATAATCTAATTATTAAGAATGGATTTCATGATTTGGGTTCAGCAATCAAATCCACATCAAGTTTAACATTAAAAAATGTGACTTTTATAAATTGTTCAGGTAACGGAACTGAGAATGTAGGTGCGGTTTTTTCAAGTGAAGCCCTATTAACTGTTATGAATTCTAATTTTATTGATAATGCTGGAGAAGAAGGAGCTTCAATATCAGGTTATGGCTCTATAGTAATAGTCGGTAATTCTACATTTATCAGCAGTTCAGATAAAATCATCAAAGGTCAGATTTATCTTTACCAATCAGATGCAACAATTGACAAATGTAATTTTTTAAATACTACCTCTAGGTACGCAGCGGCAATATTTGCCGAAAAAGAACTGGAGTTAAAAATTACCAATTCAAGATTTAAAAACCTGCACGCAAATAAAACCGCAGGAGCAATTGCAATTAAACTAATTAAATCATTAAATGTTGAAAATTGTGAATTTGACAACGCTACCAGCGCCAATAATGGTGGTGCAATCTTCGCAGATGCAAATGGAAATATTGTTAAAAATAATCCTATGACCGTTTGGATAGATGAAAGCAGATTCACTGACTGTTATTCCGGATTTGGTGGAGCCATTCTCCAATTAGGTGGAGGGTTAACTGTTTTAAATTCAAATTTCACATCAAATGTAGCAGAATATGAAGGTGGTGCACTCTATACCAGTTATGCTATTGTGCAAATTACTAATTCAAAATTCGATTCAAACACCCTTTTAGACAATATATCCTATGGTGGAGCGGCTTATTTCGATATGGGAAGAATACGCATTGTTGAAAGCGATTTTACAAATAACTTAGGTCATGATGTTTCAACCCTCTTTTCATATGACAGCAATGTAACTTTGATAGATAACTATTTCAATAACCCTTCCAATGTTACAAGCATATATGCAGTATATGGAAAAGTACTTTCAAGTGGAAACAACTTTACTAATGATAAACATTCAACTAACAACACAAACTATAACTATAATTTTGAAAATGTAGCAAACCCATTTATAATATTGAACAATTCTCTTTCATTTGATGAATTACCAGATAAATTCGATTTAAGAACTTACGGTTGGGTTTCCCCTGTAAAAGACCAGGGATTCATGGGTGCATGTTGGGCATTCGGTAATATGGCTGCATTAGAATCAGCACTTATGAGATATGCAAACGTGACATATTCCTTATCCGTAAATAATGTTCAAAATACAATGCTAAAATATTCAAAATATGGAACTAAAAGTTTTGTTGAGGGAGCAAATAATTTCCACGGTTTAGAATACATGATTGATTGGTTGGGAATTTACCCGGAGGAATATGACGGTTATGATGAACTTGGTAAAATATCCTCATTGTTTATCACTCCTGAAGATATTCACATTCAAAATGTGATTGTTATTCCTGCAATAGAAAAAATGGAGGATAATGATTTACTCAAAGAAGCCTTAATCAAATACGGAGTATTATCAGTTAGTCACAGAGCAGATTTCAATGAAAGTAAATATTATAACCCAGTATATAGTGCACAATTTTACAACGGCAAGGAAGCTTCAAGTCACATGGTCGCCCTTGTAGGATGGGACGACAATTTTTCTGCAGGTAATTTCAATCCATTAAACAGACCTCCTGGTGACGGTGCATGGATTGTTAAAAACAGCTGGGGAACCGATTGGGGTGACAATGGATATTTCTATGTATCATATTATGACAAATCATTTGCTGATGATGTAAGTATAGCATACCTGATTAATAATGATTCATACAACAGGGTTTATCAGCTGGATGTAGGTGGAGACAAAGGATATTATAAAGACAGTAAATATTATTTGAATGAATTTACTGCTGAAAAAGACGAATTAATTGCGGCAGTTGGAACATACTTTGATAACCCTGGTCAAAGTTATGAACTTGCAATAGGCGTAAATGGTATTGCAGTTTATACTAAAACTGGTGTAAGTTCATTTGGAGGATATGAAACCATTAAACTTGACAAATATGTTCAAATCAAAAAAGGCGATGTTTTTAGAGTAGTATTCCAAAATAAAGCACCACTTATCCTGAATTCTAGAATTCATCTCCTACCCGACAAGTCATTAGTAAGTACAGATGTTAATGGTGATACATGGATAGATTTGGCAGGTGTAAATGCTGTTGCTATCGCAAAAGCTTATACCATTACTGACATTAACATTACTAATCCTTTAGTAAAATATTATGGTAATGACACTCCATTTATTGCAAAAGTGGGTCCGGGCGAAACAGTCATTTTTGAATTCGATGATGAAAACTATACTGTAATTGCAGATGAAAATGGAATAGCCAAACTTCCAATAGACAAGGATACTGGAAATTATAACATTACAACAACTTACAACAACATTTCAATTGTCAATTATATTAAAATAAACAGTACAATTATCTCTTCAGATGTTACAAGAGGTTATAACAGCAACTACAATTATAAAATACAAATAGTGACTTCTGCTGGAAAACCTTTAAGCAACACCAAGGTTCCAATTTCCATCAATGGTAAGATGAAGAATTATACAACTGACGGTTCAGGATATGTAACCCTTAAATTTACCAAACTGACCAAACAGCAAACAATTATTGCTGTAAACCCTTCAAATGCGGACAATAAAAAGACTAAAATTACAGTAAAATCAAGGTTCAGCGGCGCTAAAAACGTTGCAATGTATTACTTTGACGGAACCAAATTCAAAGCAAGGATTGTTGGTGATGATGGTAAATTTGTAGGTAAAAATCAGGCAGTAACCATCAAACTCAACAAAAAAACCTACAAAGTTAAAACCGATAAAAATGGCTACATTACCTTAAAAATACCAAATACAGTAAAACCAGGTAAATATACCTTAAAAGCAACCTACAAAGGTCAAACAATCTCAAAAACTGTTAAAGTAAAACAAAACCTTAAAACAAGCAAATACACCGTTAAAAAAACTGCTAAAAAACTCAAAGTTAAAGCAACCCTTAAAAACGGCAAAACTGCTGTAAAAGGTAAAAAAATAACATTAAAAGTCAATGGTAAAACATAAAAATGTTATCAAAAAACTCAAAGCAGGAAAAACATACACCATGAAGGTTACATACCTCAAAAACACCATCAAAACAACATTAAAAGTTAAACGTTAAGAGGAAATTACTTTCCTCCCTTTTTTTATTTTTTTGATAAAGACTAATATTCATCATAAAGCCCGTTCAAATGAAAGCATAACTGGTTTTTTAAAAGGAGACAATGGAGTTTTGAAATTAATCAGAACTGGCTAAAAATGAAAAATAACGCCTATTTTGCTACAAAAATAAGGAAAATAAGAATGATCTTAAACCCTTAAAAATTAAAATTTCCACCTGCATTAACTAAAAAACTAAAAGTATATTAATGACATTAAACTAAAAATATAATATTATCATATCACTGGTGATAATTTATTATTTTAACATTCTATGTTACTAGTATTTATGGGCTTTTTTAATACTAGGTCGCTGATAACATAGATTTATACCCAGACTAGAACTGATTAGAGGTTATATAATGCAAAGATCAAGAGGATTAAAAAGTAGATCAAGGAAAAAAATGACTAAAGTACAAAGACCAGGAAGAACCAACCCAATTACTAACAGACTCCAAAAATTCGAAGAAGGAGATTTGGTTCACATTACCATTAACCCAAGTATTCAAAAAGGTCAACCTGCACCTAGATTCCACGGTAAAACAGGTAAAATTGTTGGTCAAAAAGGAAAAGCATACCTTGTATCTTTAAAAGATGGAAACAAAGCAAAAGAATTAATTGTTAGACCAGACCACCTAAAATTACAAAACTGAGTTTTATGATTGGAAAAGAGATTATTGAAAGTGAACCTATTCCAGGTGTTAAGGTTAAAGAAGTTCTTGATGAATTTTCCGAAACAAATGAATTAAACTATGAACAGAACGTAACTTTAGGACATCTCGAAAGATTCAAAAGATATTCACTTGAAGATGCCGAAGAGATTATGGAAAAGCTTCAAACAGACTTTAATTTAAGGACTAGAGTTGCAGTTCATATTGTAGATTTGGTGCCGCAGGATTTAGCTGATTTAAGATTAATATTTGCTAAAGAACCGGGCCAGCATGACAAAGAAGAAATGGAAAAAATTCTTGAACTTTTAGAACAATACGACATTATTGAATAGTTGCAAAACTATTCCTTTTTTTACTTATTTTATATCCAAATAAATTAGCTTTTTTTAGATATGTTTATTACACTTAAAAATAATAACTATATATAATATTTATTCTATGTCATATTTTTTGACAAATGAAAAACAATAGTGGAGTGATACTATGGATAATAGGAACAAAAAAAAAGAGAAAACACCAACAGTGAAAAAAGAAGAATATGCTGTTATACTTGATTATTTAAGTAGAGGATATGTTAAATCTGATATGTCCAAATTTGGTGGAAAAGCTATTGCTCAAGCTATTGGTACTGAACAATTCACTTTACTAGAATTAGCTCCAAAAACTGGTGTAGATTTGGAAATTCAAGATACCGTTTATATTGGAAAAGGTAAGAGAGATAAAATATACAGAGTTTTAGGGAAATTAGATTTCGAAAATTTAACTGCAACAAGCAGAATCGAATTGGAATATGCAATTCGTGACATTGTTGAAGCAAACGAAGAAAAATATGTCAATTTCTTCAATACTACTGATTCATTAAGTACAAGGCTTCACAGTTTAGAGTTAATTCCTGGAATTGGTAAAAAATATATGTGGGACATAATCAAAGCAAGAGAAGAAAAGCCTTTCGAAAGTTTTGAAGACATTACCAAAAGGCTTCCAACATTAACTGATCCTGCAGGAATGATTGTTAACAGAGTTAAACAAGAATTAGATACCTCAACTGTAAGAAGAGGTAAAAATAAATATTATATCTTTACCCAGCCTCCAAGAAAACCTAGAAGATAAAGTGATAATTTGAATAGTGAGTCCAGCCAGTCTTTATCTAAAACAACAAAAGGCATCTTAAATAAGTATGGGATAAAATTAAATAAAAATCTTGGTCAGAATTATCTGATTGATAAAAACAAAAGAGACCAAATAATTAATTTCGGAAATCTCACAAAAGATGATGTTGTGCTGGAAATCGGAACTGGAATCGGAACACTAACAATTGAACTTGCCAAAAAAGCCGGAAAAGTAATAGCTATTGAACAGGACACCAAAATAGCGAATATCTTAAGTGAAAGACTTGAAGAAGAAAAAATAGATAATGTAGAATTAATTAATGATGATGCACTAAACATTGATTTTCCGAAATTCAATAAAATCATCTCCAATCTACCTTATCAAATTTCATCACCAATCACCTTTAAATTTTTAAATTATGATTTTGATTTAGCCGTCTTGATGTATCAAAAGGAGTTTGCAAGGCGAATGAACGGTCAGGTAAACACAAAAGACTATTCCAGACTGTCTGCAATGCTTTATTTTAAATGTGATGTTGAAAAATTAACTGACGTAAGTTCTGAAAGCTTTATTCCAAAGCCGCAAATTGATTCAACTGTTGTAAAACTCACACCAAAAGAAAATAAAATCAGCAAAGATGATTTTAAAGTTTATTCAAATTATACAAAGGCTCTGTTCCAGCACAGAAATAAAAAAATCAGAAATGCCCTTATCGATTCCAGGCACGTGGTCTGCGACCTTGATAAAAAAGAGATGAAAAACAAAATCAACTCAATTGAAAACGATGAAATAAATGAGTACCTTAAAAAAAGAGTAACAGCTATCAGCCCTGAAGAGATACTATTTTTATCAAAAGAATTGAATTTAATTTTAAATGGGTAGATAATATGTCCGAATTTATAATAAATACAGATGACAACGTTTATATTCCTGCTGAAGACAGTTATCTTCTTGCTGAAAATTTAATCATAAAAGAAGGTCAAAGTGTTCTTGAGATTGGAACCGGATCAGGAATTGTTGCAATGTATGCTTCAAAATTAACTGATAAGATTACCGTAACAGACATCAACTTCGATGCCTGCGAACTTGCAAGGAAAAATTTCGAGCAAAACCACATTGAAAATATTGAAATCTTATTTGGAAATCTCTTCGAACCTGTAAAAAATAGAAAGTTTGATGTAATTTTATTTAATACTCCATATCTACCTACTGAAGAAGACGAAGTTATTGACAGCAATTTAAATTATGCATTTGACGGTGGATTAAATGGTAGAAAAGTTATAGATTTATTTTTAAATGAAGTGGGAAATCATTTAAATGATCGAGGAATTGTTCAGCTAATTCAGTCTTCATTTTCAGACAACAATATGACCCTGCAGATGCTGGACGAATTAGGATTTATAGCTGAAATTGCCGCAAAAGAACACTTCTTTTTTGAAGATATTACTTTAATTAATGCTTACAAAATTTAGGAATGGTGATATAATGGAACAATGGAAAATGTCAATTTTAACAGGAGCTGCCCTTTTAATTCTTGCAATAATATTTGCAATTCTTAGAGGCGGACCAAGCATCTGGACTGCGTTAATAGTTATACTCGCAGTAATTGATATAGCACTTGGAGTATACAGAAAAAAAGTAAATAAATAGGAGAATTAGAATTCTCCATCGAAAACAAGCTCTGCAGGACCTTCCATGAAGGCTCCAAGAGCATCTTCTTTTTCATAAATTGTAAAGTTCAGGTCTCCACCAGGCAAGTGGAGCAATACATTTTCATCGAATAAACCTAGTTTATAGCCTGAAATAGCTGTGGAAGTTGCACCTGTTCCGCATGCAAGTGTTACACCTGCACCCCTTTCCCAGGTAATCATTTTACCTTCATTTTTTGAAATAACTTCAACGAAGTGCACATTGATTTTTTCAGGGAAAACTTCATGAGCTTCAATAGCCGGACCGTACTTGTTAATGTCAATCTCATCCACATTATCAACAAAGATTATAGCATGAGGATTTCCGACACTGATTGCTGTTAAGTTGAATTTTGTATCTAAAACATCAAGTTCGCCATCCAAAAATTCATCTTCATCACTGGTCATTGGAATTTCAGTGGTTTTAAATGTTGAAAGACCCATATCAACTTTAAATAATACCGGTTCATCATCTTCCAGTGTTATTTCAATGGTTTTTATTCCTGCTCTGGTTTCAACAGTCATTTTTTCCTGTTTTAAAATGCCTTTTCTGTAAACAAAGTCACCAAAGCATCTTATACCATTTCCACACATTTCGGCTTCACTTCCATCCGGATTGAACATCCTATATCCAATGTCAGCAACTTCAGATGGAACAACAAACAATACGCCGTCTCCACCTACACCGAAGTTTCTGTGGCATAATATTCTGCAGGCTTCCGGTTTATCGGCTTCTGGAATAACTTCCCCTTTACTTTCATCGATTATTGGAAAGTCATTGCCTATGCCATGCATTTTTGAAAATTTTAATCCTTTTAAGTCTAACATAGTATCAACTTATTCTAAATGTGGCGGAATGATTTGTTGTGCGTATAAATCTTCAAAGGTTTGTCTTTCACGTACTACATTGCATTTTCCGTCAGTTACTAACACTTCAGCTGCAAGAGGTCTTGAGTTGTAATTTGAAGACATTGTAAATCCATATGCTCCTGCATTAAGAATACCCAATACATCGCCTTCTTCGACATCAGGCATTGGTCTGTCACGTGCAAATAAATCTCCGGATTCACATACGTTACCTGCAATATCCACTTCCTGAGTAATTGGAGCATCCATTTTGCTTGCATCAACAATATGATGGTATGAATCATACATTGCAGGTCTTAAGAGGGTGTGGAAACCAGCGTCTACCCCAATGAATTTTCTGTAACTTTGTTTTACACTGTTAACAGTTACTAAAAGTACGCTTGCATCAGCAACAATGTATCTTCCAGGCTCTAAAAACATTGTAGGATTGCCCATGTCAAATTCTTCTAATTTTTCTTTAAATAAGCCTACATTGACTTCTGCAAATTTGTCTAAATCCACTATGTTTTCTTCAGGAGTGTAAGGAACACCAACACCTCCTCCGAAATCAACAAATTCGAAATCAATTCCAGCTTCCTGATGAACTTTTCCTGCAATATCCATTGTAGATTCGATAGCTAATTTGAAAGGTTCCGGATCTAAAATACCTGAACCGATATGAGAATGCATACCAATAGGATTAAAGCCCAATTCTTTAGCTAACTGATAAACTTCAACAGCTTCATTGTCCATAATACCAAATTTACTCATTACCCCACCAGTGATACAGTGGTCGTGGTGACCTGCACCAACCATTGGGTTTACCCTAAATGAAATTTTCAATCCTTCAGGATCAACCATTTTGGCCAGTCTTTTAAGTGCAGATACAGAATCTATATTTAAGACCACTCCTTCATCATGCACAAATTTTAATTCTTCATTAGTGATGTTGTTACCTGTGAATAATATTCTGTCACCTGAAAATCCGATTTTTTTAGAAGTGTAAACTTCTCCAGGTGAAACTGCATCAATACAGCAGCCTTCACTTTCCAATATTTTTAATACTGCAAGGTTGGTATTGGCCTTACATGCATAAAATACTTTAAAATCAGGGTAATATTTTGAAAAAGTACTATAAAATCTGTTATAGTTATCTCTTATCCTATTCTCATCAATTACATAGGTTGGAGTTCCAAATTCTTCTGCGATGT
Source organism: uncultured Methanobrevibacter sp. (assembly GCF_902764455.1). NCBI lineage: Archaea > Methanobacteriati > Methanobacteriota > Methanobacteria > Methanobacteriales > Methanobacteriaceae > Methanobrevibacter > uncultured Methanobrevibacter sp. The sequence goes on along the minus strand of NZ_CACWVY010000036.1, from coordinate 15,407 downwards.
CAATAGCATCGGCACCACCAATATCTAAATGGTTTTTATCATTTACTTTAATATTTAAATCCATAATAAAACTCCTAAAAAGTTACATTATGTAAATAGATATTTAGTTCAATCTATTTAAAATTAGTGAAGGAAAATATTTTGCCGATTGGAGTAACAAATCAACTGAAAAAAAGAAAAAAACACAACATCATGTTAGAAAATCTCTTAAAAATTTAAACATTAAAAGGTTCACTGATGAAACACAGATTAATTTTTCCATTGAAATTATAATAGTTGAAATTTAAAATAATAATATGAAAGCTTATGGACTTACAGTAAGAGGAATAATCAAAAATAATAATGAACTTTTAGTTTTAAAAAGACATCCGAAAAGTAGAACTGACCCTGAAATGTGGGAACTTCCCGGAGGAAAAGTGGAGAGCGGAGAATTCTTTACTGATGCACTCGTTCGTGAAATCAAGGAGGAGACAAACCTTGATGTTAGTGTCGGAGACTTTTGTGAAGCAATCCAGAATGACTACTCCCACAAAAGAACAGTACAAATTATGATGTATCTTGAAAACATTGAAGGTGAAGTTAAAATAAGTGATGAACACACTGACTGGAAGTGGGCCACTTTAGAAGAAATTAAAACATTGAATATATCAACATCTCTTAAAAAACTATTAAAAAAAAGAAATTGGGAAATTTAATCGATGAAAGATTGATTATCCAACACCAATTCCCCTTCTCTGCAGCTTGGACATTTTGAAGATTCACCCAACACACTTAGTTCACTTCCACAATGAGGGCAAAAAGCATAAGTGTCATTGATAAATACAGTCAAATCATTAGTGTGGTCTTCTAAAATCTCTTTTATTAAAGATTCATCCAATTCTGCATTGTTTTCAAAAATTACAAATTTGTTAATCTGCTTGGAACAGTCCCTGCAGAAATAACCATAATATTTACCGCTTAAATCAAGATTCTTTTCTGAAAATGCATTGTGATTTGAATCCTCTATGAAAAACTCACCCTCATCATCGAGAGCAAATGATTTTTCCAATTTCAAATCCAAATTTTTTCCGCACTCAATACAATTCTGGAATTTGGAGTCAAAATCTATGATTTTGACATTTTCATCCAGATTTTCTATAAGCTCGATTATTTCATCCCTTTCAATGAAATCTGATTTTGCTGTAATGTGGAAATTATAAATAATTTCGTCACAGTCATAACAGTAGTATTTATAGATTCCACCCAATACTAATCCTTTAGAAGCTTCATTGGAAGCCCTAACAGTTAAAATATCCACATAAACCTGTTTATTTGCATCAATCCAGAAAATATTAGAGAAATCTTCCAGTTTAAATCCACATTTGCTACAGGAATATTCAGTGTGGACACCCATTAAATCACCTATAATATTTCATCCATAGCTTTAACAAATTCGTCAATATCGGCTTTTGTAACTATTAAAGGTGGAACAAATCTTAAAACATTTCCTGCAGTACAGTTAATTAAAAATCCTGCTTCTCTGAATTTATCAACATATTCTGCACCAGGCTTGGTAAGTTCCACACCAACCATCAGACCTTTTCCTCTTACATCAGCAATTATTTCCTTATCCAATTTTTTAAGCTCTTCAATGAAGTAATCTCCAACTTCATTAACATTGTCAAGGATATTTTCTTCATCAAAAGTATCCAATATTGCATTTGCTGCTGCACAGACTAAAGGTCCTCCTCCGAAAGTGGTTCCGTGATCACCAGGCACAAAAGCACCAGCTACTTTTTCGGTTGCAAGAATTCCGCCCATTGGAACTCCTCCGCCAATTCCTTTAGCCATTGTCATGATATCAGGTTTGACGTCGAACAGTTCATGTGCAAATAATGTTCCGCATCTTCCAAATCCTGTCTGCACTTCATCAACAATGAATACAATGTCTTTTTCATGACATATTTTTTCTATTTCCTTTAAATATTCAATATCAGGTACATTGACTCCGCCTTCACCTTGTATAGGTTCAACAATGATTGCGGCAGTATTTTCATTGACTGCTTCTTTTAAAGCTTCAATGTTATTGTATTCCACATTAATAAAACCATTAGGCAATATTGCTTTAAACGGTTCCTGATAATCTGCATGACCAGTTGCAGCAAGAGTCATTGAAGTTCTTCCGTGGAATGATTCGATTGTTGAGATAACTTCACTTTTTCCTGTGTATTTGATAGCTAATTTAATAGCTCCTTCGTTAGCTTCAGCACCGCTGTTAGAATAGAATATTCTGTCGAAATTGGTTCTATCAATTAATTTTTTAGCATAAAGCAAAGCAGGTTCATTATAATAAATGCTTGAAATATGAATGAGCTTTTCAGCTTGTTCTTGGATTGCTTTTACAAGTTTAGGGTGATTATGACCTAAAGCATTAACAGCAATACCTGCAAACATGTCTAAATATTCGTTTCCGTCAATATCGGTTACTTTAACACCTTCTCCATGATCTAAAACGACAGGTTGTCTTGTGAAAGTGTTAATGAAATAATCGTCTTCAATTTTAATAAGTTCTTGAGTGTTCATAAAAAATCTCCATAAAGTATTTAATCATTAACATTTATACTATTAATAATATTTAAAATTGGTGATAAAATGAAAGTCGCTATAATTGAAACTGATAAAGGAAATATTGAATTGGAATTATTCCCAAATGAAGCTCCAGGTACTGTAGCTAACTTTGAAAAATTAGCAAATGAAGGTTTTTATGACGGATTAACATTTCACAGAGTTATTCCTAACTTTGTAATCCAAGGAGGATGTCCAAAAGGAAACGGTACCGGAGGACCAGGATACACCATTAAATGTGAAACTGAAGGAAATCCTCACAGACACGGAACTGGTGCATTATCCATGGCACACGCAGGTAAAGATACCGGAGGAAGCCAATTCTTCATTACTCACAGCCCACAACCACATTTAGACGGTGTTCACACCGTATTCGGTCAAGTTATTAAAGGTCAGGATGTTGTTAATGCAATCCAACAGGGCGACGTAATGAACAAAGTGACCGTTGAAGAAAGATAAACTATCTTTCAACTTCTTTTTTATTTTTATTAATGTATAATCTTTAAATTATTTTTAAATAACTAATTATTTGACTTGATTCCCACAAATGAAGCAAATACAGATGCAATACATAACACCACACAAATAATGCAAGTTATTTGACAGCTGCTTATCAATAGAGGATAGTACTGCTCAATTATCGGAACATCACCCATTACAAATGCAAATACCAATGTCAATATTCCCATACTCATCGCCTGACCTACAGTACGCATTGTTGCAACTGCCGCTGAAGCAACTGATGTGTCCTTTGGCGGAACTGAACCCATGATGACATTTGTATTTGGCGGTGAAAACAATCCGAAACCGATTCCATAAATTATCATTGCCACGATTAAAAATTCCATTGATGTTGCACTGTCCAAAGATGAAAACAGGAACAGTGAAATTGTTCCAAGCGCCATTCCGATAGCTGCAAGGATTTGCGGTACGAACCTGTCGGACAATCTGCCGGCAATTGGAGCCAGCACTACCTGACACAACGGTGCTACAAGCAATATCATTCCTGCAGTCTGTGAATCAAATCCCTTGATGTATTGCAGGTGATAATTCAGGATTGTTGTGACTGCATATGTCGCAAGATATGCACAGAGTGATGCGAAATTGGCTGATAGAAACTTATGGTTTTTGAAAAATCGGATATCAAAAACAGGATAGGACTGTCTTAGCTCAATCATTGCAAATATTATTAAGATTACAACTCCCAAGATGGTTAAAATAATTCCCAACTGAGTGTTCAGTATGGTAAATCCATACATAAACAATACCATTCCTATACCGTATGTCAGTGATCCTTTAACGTCTAATGGTATACCCTCAAAGGAAATCCATTCATCATCAATTTTTGTTAAAAGCAATGCCAGAATTACAAACAGAAAAGGTACGCCAAAAAGCACTACGGATTTCCATCCCAAATTATAATTCAAAATTCCCCCAATAACAGGAGACAGGGATAAACCCACATAAACACCGGTGATATTTATTCCCAATGCCTTTCCACGCTCTTCAGGAGGAAAAGCATTCACAATCATTGCCATTGAAGTAACATTAATAAATGCCAGAGAAATTCCTAAAATCAATCTGCAAACCAGGAACTGTTCCTGTGATGTGACAATAACATTGACAATTGAAATTATGATAAATAAAACTACACTTATAATTGTGACTTTCTTAAGGCCGTATTTTGCTGAAATCTGACCTGCAGGAACTGAAAGGACTGCCACAACCAATAAAAAAATAATAGTTACCCAGTTTTGAACAATATTGCTCATTCCAAATTCAGTTGCAATGCTGGGAATTACAATAGTCACTGCATTGACCGCAAAAACCGTGAAAAATGACAATACTGTACAAATCAATAAGAGTAAATTTTTCTTCTCCATCAATTAATATATATTTGAATATGAAATTTATATATTTTTAAAATAATATTATAATCATGAGCGAAGATGACTTTCCGGAATATATAACATTCCCCAGAACTTTTGAAACATACAAATGGTATAAACCCATACTTGTTTTCATAACCGGAGCAATTGTATACATAATACTGCAAGTTTTAATATTTGTAATTTTTGGGATGACCTACGGACTGGATGCAGTTATCCAATTAACACAAGGATACGAGTCTTTGAATTCTGAAGTTGGAAGCTACATCAGTTATTTATCCGTGGTAATATTTCTTCCCTCACTTTATATTGCTTCCAAAATTGTTCGAGACAGACCATTTTCCTCCTATTCATCATCACGAGGAGGATGGGATTGGAAACTATTTTTTAAATCATTAAGCATTCCATTAGTTGTGTATTTAATCTATGAAACTGTAACTTCCCTAATTCGTGGTCCTGTTGGCCCAAATACACTAACACTGGCATTCTTTTTAATATGCTTAATTATTATACCTTTACAATGTATTGCAGAAGAATACTTTATCCGGGGTTTAATTATGCAAACCTTCGGATCATGGTTTAAAATACCCCTCCTGGCAATAATTCTCCAATCCATAGTTTTTGCATCAATGCACCCTTATAGTATTTTGGGAGTACTCGGAGTATTCGTACAGGGAATGATTTTAGGACTTTTGACCTGGCGCAGCAATGGTTTGGAAGTTGGTTCTGCACTCCACAGTGTGAATAATCTAACCAGTGCCTATTTTGTAGCTATAGGATTTGAAATAAGTTCATCCGTAATCAGCCCTTTCGATTTTGCTTCAACAATGATTGTTACTACAATTTCAGCATTAGGCTTATATTATGTCGGAACCAGAAAAGGCTGGTTTGGCGAAAAAACAGAAAAATTAATGTAAATACGAAAATTAATAGCATTATATTTAACACCACACCTGCTATTAATCAAAGCTCACCAATCATGCTGAAAAGATATTTTTCCTATTTTAGACATGAGTGAAGGCATCGCTTTGAACCCTTCATAATTTCAATATTTAATTTTTGTCAAAAAAACAATTACCTCAAAAAGCAACAGCAAAGGAATTGTAAACCTTCAAGTTAGCCAAACTAACACAAAAAAGAAGTTTTCACTAAAAAAATTTTAAAAACACTTGAAAAATATAAGGACAATACAACCTCCACTATTGCTTAAATAATTGGAAAAACACTGCAATAGATAATCAATCAACAATGTAAAGAAAAGAAGAAAAATTACATTAAATCTTTTAGAAAAGAAAATATAATTACAAAAAAGCAAACCGAACAAAGAATATGTTTAATTCTTGATGATTATAACATCCACAAATCCGCATTCATAAAAAAACAGCTTTAAATCCCAATATCGTATTAAAAAACCTCCCACCATACTCTCCCCATTTAAATCCAATCAAACAAAATTGGAGACAAATGAAAAGAGAAATAAAACATTATTATTTAGAATCCAAAGAATTTTTACAAGAATTAACTATAAATACTTACTTTGAGTCGATTTTAGATACAAAAGTATATGACATGGTTTGAAACCTATAGAAAAAGTTTGGTAACTAACTATAATGATTAATAGCCATAGTATGCAATGATAATATTAAATATATATTCTAATTTTAATTCAAAATATAGAAGAATGTAAATTATTTTTTACAAAATTTATTTATATATTTATTAATATAATCTTTATTGTATTAAATGTTTTTAGCAAAAATAGTGATTTTTAATATTTTCTGTTAAATCTAAACTATTTAAATTGAATGTATATTCAAGGTGTCGAGAAAATGAAATATAAAAAAATTATAATCCTATTGATACTGGTTATTTTCCTATTCACAATGGCAGCTGCAAGTGCAGGTGATGTGAATAATACGGCAATAGCCAGTCAAGATACGGAAGAAATGGAATTATCCTCAAATGATGGAATAATAGAGGATAATCTGCAAATAAGCGAAAATAATAATACGTTGATACAAACGGATGATAAACAAATAGTAACTGGTGCTAGTGATTCGCAAATCATGGGTGCAGGTGAAGAAAGTGATTATATGGATTTGATGGTGGAAGCTTATAATGGTAAATTAACCAAAAAAATATACCATATTTATGATGGTAGAACAAGTCTTGGTCAGAAGTATGATACAATTAGATTAACAAACTCTTTTGATGGTAACGGTGCGATTATTGACGTGTCACATGCATCTTTCCCCATATTTGATATAATGGATGATAAAACTATAGTAATTAAGAATCTGACTATTATAGGCAGTAAAAGTACTGGAGGAGGTGGAGCCATCTATTCAGGCAGTCATGCTACCACTAATTTGATAGATTGTACTTTTATTAATTGCTCTTCTTCGACTAAGGGCGGTGCAGTTTTTATGCAAGGTAGAGGAAGTCTGACAAATTGTATTTTTATTAATAACCACGCAGATGGTAAGGATACATATGCTGGGGGTGCAGTTTATTTTCAGTCTGGAGCGTCACCTGGTGATTCGACTAGTCCTCCAGATTATAATAATATGGTTACAGACTGTACTTTCATAGGTAACTCTGCGTTTGCTGATGGTGGTGCACTTTATGTAAGGTATGGTATTGTGACAAATTGTAATTTTGTTAATAACAAAGCAACTGGCGATATTAATTGGGGCGGTGCTGTCAACATATATTCAGGTATTGTGACAAAGTGTAATTTTACTAACAACTATGTTTCTGAGGATGGTAGTGCAGTTTACTTCTCAGGTAGAAGTGGTGAAGTGATAAATTGTAATTTTAATAATAACTCTGCTTCTAATGATGGTGGTGCAGTTTACTTCACGTATAGTGGTGATGTGACAAATTGTAATTTCAATAATAACCATGCAGGGCGTAATGGAGGTGCTCTCAAGTCAGAAATGGGTAATGTCAGAAATTGTAATTTTTCAGATAATTCTGCAGTATATGGTGGTGCAGTTTCCTATGAATATAATGGTGAGATTATAAATTGTAATTTTAATAATAACACTGCTGAAGATGGTGGTGCAGTTAATTTATATTCAGGCAATGTCAGAAATTGTAATTTTACCAATAACACCGCTATTATGGGCGGTGCAGTTTATTTTAAGAATGAGGGTGCTTTTTCAGATTGTATTTTCACTAATAACTATGCAATATATGGTGGTGCGCTTTACGCTGAAAAGAATTTAAATGTGAAAGATTGTAAGTTTTATAATAACCGAGCATTGTATGATGGAGGTGCAATTAATTTTGAAGATTACGGAAATGTAGTTGGTTGTGAATTCAATAATAATATCGTGACCAAGGGAAACGGTGGTGCTGTCTACATGGATTCAGGTAGTGTGACATCTTCTAGTTTCTCAGGCAATAATGCGACAGCCGGTTCTGCAATTTATTTCTCCAACAGTAATTCTAAAACAAATAATACTATTTCCAATTCTATTTTCTTAGACAATAGGGCAGACGTAGATACTTATAATCCTTTACAAGTGACACTGAATGATAACAAAATTGAAATTATTTTCTCAGGCCAGAACAACCTTATAAATGCGATCTATTCTGATAATGATATTGACATCATTTTTACCAATGTGATTTATTGGAGCTCAAATGGTATTTCAACCACAGGTCCTAACCCTGTAAAGCCATCCAGATCCACTAGGGAAGCAGGTCAAAATATAACTGTTGGATTTGTTGATAATAGTGGTGTTGTTTTTAATGATGTTTTCGTCACAAATAATGAAGGAAAGATTATTTTGAATCAAAATCTTAATAGCAACTTTTACATTAGTATTCGCCATGACGAAGATACCTATTATACATCAGCCGACTATATATTTCCAAATATGAAGATCTATGTAAATGTAAACTCCCTTACAACTAACAATATGACTGTAAACCTCACTGCAAATTCCAATATATATAATGAAGTTGTGAACCGTCATTTACAGTTTGTTTTACCAGACGGCTCTGTCATCGATGCTAATTATGGTGCTAACGGTACATGGTGGGCAGAATATACATTTGATAACTATGGAGTTTATCCGATAAGTGCAATATGTGATGAATTTTACTATTTAGATGTCCAATATGGAACTGTTACCATCACTGATGCTTATTCAGAATTAACACTTGAGGATCTGGTTTTAAGACGTGGAGAGACATATAATCTAACTGTAAAGACCAAAAATGCAACCGGAATAACCGCAATGATTGACGGAAAGGAGGTCAATGTTGTCAATAATTTCACCATTCCGATTTCAGGTTTGGATGGTGGCAATCATACTTTAACAGTCACAACAATACCTGTTTTCGGCTATAACCCAGTAACAAAAAACGCTACAATAACAGTTATCAGGACAAATACAAACATATCTGCTGATGTTACTTTTGGTGAGGTAGTCAATGATGTGCGCATTACCGCTACTGTTGACCCATCTGCTACTGGATTTATTGAGTTTGTCATTGGAGATAAACTTGTTAATGTGCCTGTTACTAAAGGAAAAGCTGTTTATGAATTATATTTACCATTTGGAGATTATGATGTTGACGTATATTACTCCGGAGATTCCGTATTCAATCCTAACTCAACATCCAAATCATTCACAGTTAAAGAGAATTCCAAACTCGACACTAAAATTATTGCTGTTCCTATGGTTGACGGCAAAGACGTTTCCATAATGATTGTCGTTACAGACGGAGATACATCAGATATTACCAATTACCTTTATAGCCTCATTAAAATAACTAGCGGTTCTGAAGAATCCGGAGAATCCGGAAGTGTTGACTATAGCGCTTTGGCAGGCGTTATTTCAGGAATTATCGGAGGCGGCGAATCCGGCGAATCTGACTGGATGACTGATGCAATTGGAGGAATCATTGGTTCATTTATGGGCGGCAGTTCCGGCGGCGATTCAGGCGATGATGATTTAACTGGCATTATTAAAGGTATTGCAGGCCTTGCTGGCGGTTATTATGGCGGCGCCACAGGTTCCATGGCAGCAACAACCGCCGTAGACATTATTTCAGGCCTCATATCAGGAGGTTCAAGTTCCGGCGGATCCAGTGGAGAATCCGGCACTTCAGGTTCAACTGATGCCACCGGTGCAGTAACAGTTGAAATCAAAGGAGTAAAATATCTAGTTGATTTACAAAACGGCAAGTGTGTTTTCTATTCCACATTCGAACCTGGCGAATATGCAGCAAATATCGCATACCCCGGAGACGAGGTTCAAGCACAATAACCACATTTAAAGTAGAAGAACCATCAAAACTCGACACAAAAATTATTGCAGTCCCTATGGTTGACGGCAAAGACGTTTCCATGATGATTGTCGTTACTGCTGAAGATACATCAGATATTACCAATTATATTTATGGACTTATTAAAGTGACTGGAGAATCTGGAGAATCTGGTGAATCCGGAGGTGTTGATTATAGTGCTTTGGCAGGTGTTATTTCAGGAATTATCGGAGGCGATGAATCCGGTGGATCTGACTGGATAACTGATTCTATTGGTGGAATCATTGGTTCCTTTATGGGTGGTGGTTCCAGTGGTGGTTCCGGTGATGATGATTTGACTGGTATTATTAAAGGTATTGCTGGTCTTGCTGGCGGTTATTATGGTGGTGCTGCAGGTTCTATGGCTGCAACTACTGCTGTAGACATTGTTTCAGGCCTTATATCAGGAGGTTCAAGTTCCGGCGACTCCAGTGGTTCAGGCTCCAGTGGAGGCTCTTCTGGTTCATCTCCGATTACTGGTACAGTAACACTTGAAATCAAGGGAGTTAAATATTTAGTTGACTTGAATAATGGTATGGGAGTTTTCTATTCCACTTTCGAACCTGGCAAATATGATGCAGGAGTAGAATATGGCGGTGATGAAAACTACAATCCTTCAAGCACTATGGCTGAATTCACTGTTGAAGAACCTACTAAAGCAGATGTTGAAATCACTGCCCGTCCTAGTGTTAACAACAGGACAGTTACTATTAATATAAAATTGGAATCCGACCTTAAGTCTGCTACTCCAACAGGTTATGTCACTATTGCTGTTTTAGGCCAGTATTACCTCGTTCCGGTAGTAAGCGGAACTGCTAGCTTCTCCAATGAGTTCCCACCTGCAACCTATGATGCCAATGTAGTTTACATGGGTGATGATAAATTCAATACAGCATCTACTGATGTTTCATTCACTGTTGTGGATAGCGGAAGCAGTGAAAAGAAAAACACACCAATTAATGCGGATGTTAATGTGAATGATAATGATGTAACCATTACTGCTACTGTAAGCCCTCTTGCAAGCGGAATCATCGAATTCAATGTTGCAGGCAAAGCATTTTACGCTCCAGTAAACAATGGCCGTGCAGTCTATAATACAAATCTCACTGCAGGCAATTATAATGTATATGTAACCTATCTTGGTGACACCAGATTCAACCCGAATTCCACATCTGTAAGATTCACAGTAGCAGAACACGTCAAAAAAGACCCTTCAATCAAAGCCAGCGCTTCAGTAGAAGGACAGGATGTAAGCATTACAGTTGAAGTTGATGATGATGCAACAGGATATGTAGAGTTCACACTGGATAACAACAAGCTATATGTAAAAGTTTCCGATGGTGAAGCAGTACTTAAAACAAGACAACTTCCTGGAAAATACACCGTACCTGCAACATATCTCGGAGACGATAACTATAACAGCAAAAGCACATCAGTAAGCTTTGAAATTCTCGAACACGTCAAAAATGATACAGAAATTGAAGCAAATCCAAGCGTAAACGGCACTACAGTTACAATAGTTACAACTGTCGACGAAGCTGCTACAGGCAATGTCACTATTGATGTAGTGGGTCAAACATTCCTTGTTCCTGTTTCAAAAGGAAAAGCGGTTTTCACTTATGATTTCTTCCCTGCAACATACTCCGCAATTGTAAAATATTTAGGTGATGACAACTTCAATGAAGCATCCACAACCACTTCATTTACAGTACTTGAAACATCCCCTGAAATGAAAAATACTACAATTGAGGTTAATGTAACTACCGTAGACAATAATGTGACAATTACAGCAACAGTTAATAAATTGGCTACCGGCCTTATTGAATTTAATATTGAAGGTCAAGCCGTATATCTTCCTGTTAACAACGGTCAAGCGGTTTATGATGTCAATTTACCTGCAGGTGCATACACTGTAGTAGTTACATATATGGGTGATGACAAGTTCAATCCTAATTCCACTTCTGCTGATTTTGAGGTTTCAGACCACATCAAGCAGAACACTACAATTGACGCCAATGCTAGTGTAGCAGGTTATGATGTAACCGTTACCGCCGAAGTCAATGAAAATGCAACAGGATTTATTGAATTTGCATTGAATAACACTGTTGTGGCCGTAAAAGTTGTTGACGGTGTTGCAGTATGGGAAACATTCATGAGTCCTGGCGAATACACAGTAACAGCAACATATCTTGGAGATGACGAGTTCAACTCCAATGCTACAGACGTTTCATTTGTTGTTGAAGAAATGCTTCTTGAAAACACTCCAATCGATGCAATCGTCAGTATTATTGACAATAACGTGACCATAACAGTAAATGTAAATGAACGTGCAACAGGATTTGTCAAATTTAATGTCAGCGGTCCTGAAAACTACGTTTTATACATGGTTCTTTCAGATGGAAAAGTTGTTCTTGAAGACGTATTGTCTGTCGGAAACTACACTGCTGATATCACATACATGGGTGATGAAAACTTCAACCCTAACATTACTTCAGTAAGCTTTGAAATTTTAGGACACATCAAAAAGGACACACCGATAACCGTTGAGCCTGATGTTAATGAAACAGAAGTAACAATCAATGTAGGTGTAGATGAGAACGCTACAGGTTATGTGACCATTGAGATTTCAGGCAGAACTGTTATGATTCCTGTTGAAGACGGAAAAGCTGTTTTCACATATGATTTCTTGCCTGGAACATACTCAGCCAATGTAAAATATTTAGGAGACGATAACTTCAATGAAGCATCTGCAAACACTTCATTTACCGTATCTGAAATATCTCCTAAATTGAGAAATACAACTATTGATGTTAATGTAACTACTGTTGAAAACAACGTGACAATTACAGCAACAGTCGATAAATTGGCTACCGGCCTTATTGAATTTAATATTGCAGGACAGGCAGTATATCTTGCTGTTAACAACGGTCAGGCAACAATATCCAATCTTATTTTACCTGCAAACACATATACAGTGGTAGTTACCTATCTGGGTGATGACAAGTACAATCCTAATGCCACTTCAGCTGAATTTGAAGTTTTAGACCATATAAAACAGAATACAACAATTGAAGGCGATGCTGCAGTAACTGGTTATAATGTGGCCATTACTGTCGAAGTTAACGAAAATGCAACAGGATTTGTTCAATTTGCATTGGATAATAAGGTAGTGGCTGTAAAAGTTGTTGACGGCGTTGCTGTATGGGAAACATTCATGAGTCCTGGCGAATACACAGTAACAGCAACATATCTTGGAGATGATGAATTCAACTCCAATGCTACAGACATTTCATTTGTTGTTGAAGAAATGCTTCTTGAAAACACAACAATCGATGCTATTGCGGATATTGTCGGCAATAACGTGACAATAACTGTTAATGTTGATCCTAATGCTACCGGATTAATCATGTTTGAGGTCACAGGTGCTGAAAACTATACTGTATACATGGCAATTGATGAGGGTAAGGTTGTTCTTGAAGACGTATTGACTGTCGGTGAATACTTAGCTGACATTACATATCTCGGAGATGAAAACTACAACCCTAACAGCACAAGCATAAGCTTCGAAGTTTTAGAACACGTTAAAAAGGACACACCAATAAGTGCAGTCACTAATGTCAATAAGTCTACAGTAACTATTGATGTAGGAGTTGATGAGAACGCTACAGGTTATGTCACTATTGACATTTTAGGTCAGACATTCATGCTTCCTGTTGAAGACGGAAAAGCTGTTTTCACCTATGATTTCTTCCCAGGAATATACTCAGCCAATGTAAAATATTTAGGAGATGAAAACTTCAATAATGCATCCACAACAGCTTCATTCAGCGTATTTGAAACATCTGATGAGCTTAAAAACACCAATATTGATGTTAATGTAACCACTGTGGAAAACGATGTGACAATAACTGCTACAGTTAATCAAATGGCAACAGGCCTTATTGAGTTTAATATTGCAGGTCAGGTAGTATACCTTGCTGTAAACAACGGTCAGGTAGTATATAATCTTAATTTACCTGCAAACACATATACAGTAGTCATTACATACATGGGTGATGAAAAATTCAATCCAAATGCCACTTCAGCTGAATTTGAAGTTACAGATCACATCAAACAGAACACAACAATAGAATCCGATGTTAGCGTAGCAGGTTATGATGTAACCATTAGTGCTAAAATCAATGAAAATGCAACCGGATTTGTAGAATTTGCATTGGATGGCAAGGTTGTAGTTATAAGGGCTGTTGACGGTGTTGCCGTATGGGAAACATTCATGAATCCTGGCGAATACACAGTAACAAGACATTTCCGTTATTGTTAAAGAAATTTTCCTTGAAAACACAACAGTCGACGCAGATGTCAATGTCATTGACAATAACGTGACAATAACTGTTAATGTTAATCCTAATGCTACCGGCTTTGTCAGATTTGATGTGAGCGGTGCTGAAAACTACACAGTATACCTATCTATTGATGATGGCAAGGTTGTTCTTGAAGATGTACTTATTGTCGGAGAATACACAGCGGATATCACATATATGGGTGATGAAAACTTCAACCCTAACGCTACAACAGTAAGCTTTGAGATTAGCGGACACGTCAAAAAGGACACACCTATAAGTGCAGTTCCTACTATTGATCAAGCCACTGTAACAATAGATGTGGGCATTGATGAGAATGCTACAGGTTTTGTCACTATTGAAATTTTAGGCGACAGTTATGCTTCCGGTTGAAGACGGAAAAGCATCTTTCACTTATGATTTCTTGCCTGCAACATACTCTGCTAATGTAAACTATCTTGGTGATGATAATTTCAATAATGCATCTACAACAGTTTCATTTACAGTGTTTAAAACCTCCAGTGAACTGAAAAATACTCCAATTGATGTTAATGTAACTACTGTTGAAAACAATGTGACAATAACTGCCACTGTCAGTAAAATGGCTACCGGCCTTATTGAGTTTAATATTGACGGACAATCAGTATACCTTGCAGTTAACAATGGTCAGGCAGTTTACAATGTCAATTTACCTGCTAGAATTTATACTGTAGCAGTAACCTATATGGGTAACGATAAGTTCAATCCTAATGCTACTTCAGCTGAATTTGAAGTTAGAGAATATGTCAAGCAGAACACAACAATTGATGCTGATGCTAGTGTAACAGGTTATAATGTGACCATTACTGTTGAGGTCAACGAAAATGCAACTGGATTTGTTGAATTTACATTGGATAATAAGGTAGTGGCTGTAAACGTTAATGACGGCGTTGCTGTATGGGATACAGTCATGCTTCCTGGCGAATACACAGTAACAGCAACATATCTAGGAGATGATGAATTCAACTCCAACACTACTGACATTTCCTTTGTTGTTAATGAAATTTTCCTTGAAAACACAACAGTCGACGCAGATGTCAATGTCATTGACAATAACGTGACAATAACTGTTAATGTTAATCCTAATGCTACCGGATTTGTCAGATTTGATGTGAGCGGTGCTGAAAACTACACAGTATACATGGTTATCGATAACGGCAAGGTTGTTCTTGAAGATATGCTTAATGTCGGAAACTACACTGCTGATATCACA
>NZ_CACWVY010000035.1 GCF_902764455.1 uncultured Methanobrevibacter sp. | reverse complement strand
TTTGAAATTAAAGAAAAATTAGAACGAATTTTTATCGAAGTTAAATTTCAAGTGTAAAAAAATAAAATTTGAAAGAAGCCTATAAAATTTTACAGACTCAAAAAAAGAAATAAAAGAAAGAATAATTAAATTCTTTCTGCTTAGAAGTATCTTTCAAGGATTCCTTCTAAGATTTTGTAGTGACGACCTTCGTCTTTGGAACTTTCACGGAAGAAATCAGCAGCAGTTTCAATACCTGCTTCTTCAGCTTTATCTGCAGCTTCTCTTTTTTCAGCGTTAGCCATTTTTTCTCCACCCATCATCCATTCGATGTTTTCTTTGAGGGTAGGTTTGATGATTCCGTTCATTTCACAGAATCTTGCTGCGTGTTCAGCTTCTTCCCAAGCTAATCTTTTGAATACTTCAGCTAATTCCCCATAGCCTTCACGGGAAGCTTGTCTGGACATTGCTAAGTAGATACCTACTTCGTTTGTTTCTCCTTCAAAGTTTCCTGCAACGTAGTTTTCTACAGGGGTGTCTTTAGTAATTCCAATTTCATGTTCGTATTTAACCATGTTATCACTATTATAATTCTTTACATGCTTGAGCTAATTTTTTACCTAATTCGTAACTTGCTTCATCTTCTTCAGCATTTGGAACGAATGTAATTTCTTGGCTTTCAACCACGTCAAATCCGTAGTTGTTTAATTCTTCAGCAAGCATTGCAGGTGTTCCACCTTTACCTCCCATTGAACCGAAGGTAACTGCTTTTCTTACAATACCTGTTCTGTTGAAGAGTAATCCTTTCAAGTAGTACATGATGTCTCCGATACTTGGGTATGGTACATCGTTGATTGTAGGATCTCCAACCGCAATTCCTTTACTGGTTAAGATACTTTTGACGATTTCTGATCTTTCATCTTCGTGCAAGAAGAAGATTTCAACATCGTATCCTTCAGACATTGCACCTTCTGCAATTTCGTGAGCCATTTGTTGGGTTGAGTAGTGCATGGTATCGTAGATGATAGTGATTTTATCTTCACATACTCCGGTTGCCCAGTTTTGGTAAGCTCCAATGATTTGCATTGGGTCGGTCCAGATTTGACCGTGAGATGGTGCAATCATTTTGATGGAGTCGAGTAAACCTAATTCCACTACTTCGTTTAATTTTTTAAGTACTAATTTGGAAAGAGGTGTGATTAAGTTTGCATAGAATTTTTGAGCTGCATCCATTAAAACGTATTCAGGGATTTCATCAGAGAATCTTTGGGTGAAACATAAGTGTTGACCGAATGCGTCGTTAGGGAATAAGATTCCGGTTTCATCTGCAAGTAAGGTAAACATGCTGTCAGGCCAGTGTAAGAGGAATGCGTCTAAGAAAGCTAGTGTTCTTCCGCCGACATCTAATGAATCTCCGGTTCCGACTGTTATGAATTCAGCACCTTCAAGTGCAGGGTAGTGTTTTAAAAGACCGTTTACAGCAATTTTGGTACAGTAAATAGGTGCTTCAGGGAATCTTTTGTGTAAGTCCACTAATACTCCTGAGTGGTCTTTTTCCACGTGGTTTTGGATGATGTAGTCAACTTTGACTTCTCTTCCTTCTTGAGCGAATGCATCATCGATACGTGCCATCATTTCTTTGGTTTTTCCAGGATATGCGTTGTCGATAATTGCAACTTCGTCTTCACCAAATACAATGTATGCATTGTAGGTGGTTCCATCTAAGGTGTAACCGTGGTAGGTTCTGAGGTCCCAATCGAGTACACCAATCCAGTATACTCCATCAGCTATTTTTTGTGCGTTTGCTTTCATAATTTCAACCTTTTTTTAAAATTTTTATTCATGGATTAAAATATCATGAATTAATAGTATTATCTAATTTGTTATTATATATAATTTTGTTTTATACGAACTGTTTCAAAAGTTCCGATACTTATTACTCTTCAAGCGCTCTCTCTCAATATTTTTTATCAACGAAGAATAAAAGTGATTAGTATGATGAATGACGAGCTATTTAAAAATTTCACAATAAGTTGTAACCATGCAATTGGAACAACACAGAGCTATGAGCTTTCTTTGAGAAAGTACTGTATCTATTTTGATATGTCTCTTAAGGAACTTCTTGAGGAAGCTGAAGAAGATGAGATGAACGGTGTGAAATGGAAGCACAGTAGGTTGAAATCAAAACTTGTTGAATATAGGCATCACATGTTTCAAAACTATGCTGCCGAGACCGTCCGAAAGGAAATGAACTGCATAATCTTTTTTTACAAGTTCTATGACATAGAAGTATGGGATTTGCCTAAAGTCAATGACAAAAGCATTCAGAAGCCTGCTCCTATTTATTTTAAGGATTTGCCGGATAAGGAAGTGATAAGGGAGGCTTTTCTTATTGCATCTCCTCTGATGAAAGCTATCATATTGTTTTCCTGTTCCAGTGGATGTGCAAGGACAGAGACATTGAGTCTGACAATCGGGGATTATATTAAGGCATTGTCTGTATATCTGCCGAACCACAGAAGAGATATCTTTGATGTTATAGATTACTTAAATGATGTCGATGAGGTTGTTCCGACCTTCAGTATCCTAAGAAAAAAGACAAACAAGTATTATCTCACATACTGCAGTCCTGAGGCGGTTAAGGCAATAAATGCATATCTGTTGCTGCGGGATAAGCCAATAACTGATGAAAGCCTACTCTTTCAAATCAGCAGGACATATATGGTCCAGTCATTTGAGATGATCAATGACACTTTAGGCCTTGGTAGAGTCGGAAGATATCGCAGGTTCAGAAGCCACATGCTCAGGAAGTTTCATGCTTCAGCATTATATAATGACGGTATGAGCATTGACAAGGTCAACGATTTGCAGGGAAAGGCCAAAAACAAAACCGATGCAGCCTATTTCATGACAAATCCCGATGATTTGAAATATGAATATATTCAGCATCTTCCAGCCGTTACTATAAACACTGATGTTGAAAAGCTTTCTATCAAATCACCACAGTTTATTCAAATGGAAAAGGAAAATGAAGCATTAAAATCAGAAGTGGTGGATATGAGAGGTGAACTTGAGGAAATGAGAGGTTTGAAAAAAGAACTTTTAGGAATTATGGAAAAGGCTAGAGAAAGGTCATAATATTGATATAAAATTAGTAGTGATAGCATTTGGCACGTGTTGGATGATATCAAGATTAATATTCAAAGACGAAAACAAGTAATCAAACATGTTAAAATATGATGATATTAAAGAGCATAGTTATTGAGTTACAAATAAAATTAAGTTGTTATATATTTTTTATAAAAATAGTTTTTTCAGATAACTTTATATTATCTGAAAATATAATAGTAACTAAAACATATTAAGGGGTCTGAATATCATGGAAAATGTAATAGCAACTACAACTTTATATAAAAATTACCAGTTAGCTATCCCTAAAGCTATACGTAATCAATTCAAAGATTTAAGTGTAGAAGATACTATAGTAGATTGGTCTATAAATGAAAATAATGAAATAATAATCAAACCAAGAAAAAAAGTAAGCTTAGATGATGTATTGGGTATTATTGAGGATGATGATCCAAGAGATGCGGTTGAACTAAAAAGGAGTTTATACAAATGAAAAAGATATTAGTCGACTCATCATTTATCATAGCAATATTTAGAAGAAACGATCCATTGCATCAAAGAGCAATAGAAAACAGAGATATTTTGAAAAACGATTGCTATATATCAAATGGAATAATATCTGAAGTAATAACAATACTTGGCCAAAAAACAAAAGACATTGAACTAGTTAGGTTGGCATATAACTACATGAAAGATAATTTCACAGTCATAGATGAATCGGACATTAACATGTACAATGACAATGTATTTGCAATCTTTGAAAAATACAATAAAAACAAATTCAGATTGGGGTTTATTGACTGCTCTGAAGTTGTAATATGTGAAAGTTATGGCTTAGATTATGTTGCAAGCTTTGATGGAGAGTTTAATCAATTTGAAGAAATCAATTTAATTAAATTAAAATAAGAAAAATAATACTGCTCTAAAAAGGAGGTGTTTGTTGTGTATATAAAAAATCCAAATCAAAAAGTTAGTTATAGTTTTAGGATTGATGAGGAGTTACTTGATGACCTTAAAGCATATGCTCAAGCAACAAATAGGAAACTGCCTGAAACATTAAATGTTTTACTTAAAAAGCAATTGGAAGGAATCACTGTAAGTGATACTTATTTAAAAAATGAAAAAGGTACAATAATCACAATACCTTTTAATTTATTGGAAACTAATAAATCAGTTATTAACTTACAGAAGGTTAAAAATGGATGGAATTATCAGATTAAACAGATCCCAAACAATTTAGATATTTGGACTATTAATAAGGGATTTGTTTCTCCTGATAAAGATTATTTACATCAAGGTATTGAGTTAGTTTTAATTCCTGACTTATTCTCCAAAGAAGTTTTCATTAATTTAAGAAATCTGGAAACTCATTCATTAGGTTCTTCTGAGAGGTCTAAACTAAATAAAATCCTTGTTCCAATTTTATTTTCTATGAAGAAAGATAAAACAATAGATATAAATATTATTTCTATTAATGAAGCTTTAGTTTTAGCTAGAAATTCTAAAAAGGCGAAATTAATTCAGTTAATTGAAACTAATTTCAGTAAAATCAACAAATTAATGCAAAATCTATCGTTTAATATTCGAAATAGTCGAGGATATGAAAGATATTATCACGAAATTGTTTCTGAATTGGAATTGCTTTCAAGGGAAATTAACACTATGAATATCATAAAAATTGACGAAGTAATTAAGTTTGATGATATTGTATTTGATTTTGAGGACTCTATTGATGTTTCTAATGAAAATCTAATAAAAGAATTACAATCAGAGTTGAATGATGTTAAAAAAGATTTAAAGAGAAAAGAACAAATCATAGATGAGTATGAGAATAAATTTAAGAGAATTGATTCTCTTTTAAAGGATTATGATGATAGATTTGAGCAATATGCACTATTGTACAAGAAGTATGATGATGCTCGCGGAAATAAAAACCGAAAAAAATAAATACTATGAGTGATAAATATATATTCCAATAATTTAATTAGTAAAAAAAGAAAGGTACGACGCAATATTTTAATTATTTGGCCTTTATTAAAATATTGCATGCTATACTAAGACACATCTATTTTTAGTTGGCATATTATATAAACCCTTGAAAAATGGGTCTTATTTACAAAATGTAATATTTTGTGTATTTGTACCTTATTTCTTTTTTTAATAGTAGTTAAGTTATTATAACAAATAAAAAGGTATAATTATGTATAATTATAAAAAATTTAAGTTAAAAAATATTAAATTAAGAACATTAGGTATTGTAAATGCTTTTAGATTAATTAAAAGGATTACATTTAGTTTTGTTGAAGGCATGTTATTTTTAAATGGTGGTGTTAATTGTGGCTTATACAGTCAACTCAGCTTTTAAGCAATTTCATGAAAATATTAAATTAAACAAGTCTGATAGTGAAAGAGCAAGGTCAAGTAGGGATAATCTGTTTACCAACATCGATAAGTTTCCAAATGAGGATGATATGTTTCCGTTGTTGTATCGTGAATGTCATAACAAATTTGGCTCTTTTGCGAGAAAGACAAAGATTAGTCCGTTGGATGATATTGATCTTTTAGTGTGTCTACATGCAAGAGGTTCTACGTATTATGAACATTCTGTTGATAAAGTGGATATTATAGTTCCTGAGAGTGCTAATTCTCTTCGAGAGTTATCAGATGATAATATTTTAAATTCTATAAAAGTAATTGAAAAATTTAAGAGTAATTTAAAAGATCTTGCTCATTATAAGAATGCTGAAATTAATAGGCGACAGGAAGCTATTACTCTTTCATTGCAGTCATATGATTGGACTTTTGATATTGTGCCTTGTTTTATCACAGCACCTACTGATAATGGTAGGACTTATTATTTGATTCCTAATGGTGATGGTAAATGGAAGTTTACAGATCCTCGTATTGACCAGGAAAGGGTAACAAGGATTAATCAAGAAAATGATGGTAATATTTTGAAGGTTATTCGCATGTTTAAGCATCTAGCTAAGGAATATGGATTATTTAAAGAGAATTCTTACTTATTAGAGGTATTGATATTAGATTATTATGAATCTAATCCATTTGAGTATTCAATAGGTGGAGAAATGTGTATGGTGCTTTCACATATAAAATCAAATGTTAATTATCCAATTAAAGATCCTCAAGATATTAGAGAGGATATTAATTCGTTGGAGGCTTATGAAGTTGAAAAAATTAGGAATACTCTTGACGATTGTTTCAACTTAATGTTAAAGGCAATTGAATATGAATCTGATGGGGATAATGAAGCAGCTATAAACAAATGGCGCGAAATTTTTGGAAGTAAATTTCCTAAGTATGGGTGATAAATTTGACTGATATTTCTACAAATCAGAACAGAAGAGATAACCTTGCTAAAAGAGTTGCATGTAAAGAGTTATATTCTTGTGCAAAAAATTTGGTTTATGTTGAACTAGTATTGGCATTGTTAGTTGGAGTAATGTATATTGTATATGCATTCTCCAACCCTATCTTTTCTTTTTTAGATAGTAATTTTAATCAATGGTTTTTATTCCCATTTATTGCACCATTGTTAAGTATAATATTTACTGTGGTTGATAATTATGGCATTACACGATTTATTAAATTAAAAGTAGCGCAAGCAGCATATATTCAAGAAGACTTTGATAGGAATGTATTTGAGTTACCTGATAATGATATGTTGGTTCCTTCATTTGACTATGTTGTTCATGTTATGGACGAAGATAAATTGGATGCTTTTAAAGATTGGTATGATTTATGTATTTCCGATGTTCCAATTGAATTTGGTAGAATAATCGCTCAAAAAAGTAATTGTATGTGGGAGTTAAACCTTAAAAATGATTTTAGTATATTTTTAGGAACTGCTATAGTAATTTTCTTGGTAATCATGGTTTTTGTTTGGTTCCATGCATATGATTTAAATTCAATTGTAATCGGTTTCATTTCACTAATATATTTGTTTAATTTATTTTTTAAATATTATATGCCAAATAAATCTTCAAAAAAGAATATTTATGAGTTAAATCGTAAAATAGATAAGCTATGGGGAGAATTGATTTCAACAAAATGCATTGATGATCTTATTGATGTTTCAAATGATATTCAAACACAATTATATTATTATAGGATAAATGTTGCATTAGTGCCTGACGCATTTTATAGGTTAAAAAAAGAAAATCATGAAAATATTGTTGGAGCATATGTTGAAAAGATGGTTAATGACTTTAAAGTTAACTTTGAGTGTGAAAAATTAGATAATGGTGGTAAATAATTTAAGTAAGATTGTTGATTGTTTAATGTTATAAGTTTAAGAGATAAGTGATAATTATGATAGTTAATAATAAAGTAATAGAAAATATTGGTTTAGAAGATATTGAGAATATGATTGAAGATGCAATTGGATGTAGTAATAATTCAAGCAATTTTTTTGACTTGAAATTAATTTTTGATGTGAATATGCAATTGAGAGAGAAAATTAATAATTATAGGGATGAAAGAGTTCAAAAATTCGCTTCTGAAAATGAAGATAAATACAAGATTATATTTCATGCAATACCAATTGATGCATTTTTAAGAACTCGTATAGATACTGCAAAAGTCAGAAGTGCTTTCAGGTATAAAAAATTCTTCACGGGACATTTTTCCCATGATTTTGAAGGATTATATAATAATGAAGGATTATTTAAAAAAAGATTGTTTAGAAATGGTATTTTTGAAGCTATTTTGATTGAGTATAGGCCAGAAGAGGAGGTAAATGTGAATCACTCCTATAATGAGTTTAAAAAATTTGTTAATGAAAGTTTGGATATCTATGGTGAATTAGATATTTCATGTCCCATTGTGTATTTCATTACTTTCACTAATGTTAAAGGTCGTAGTATGATTGAGGGACCTATTCTTAATGATTGTGAGCGAGATGTTCTTAATCCTGCTGGAGTAATCATTAAAGATAAGGATCAAGTTGGAATAGAGGTGGAGAATATATTTGTCCCGATATGGAATCATTTTGGATATGATGAGGACTATTTGTTTGATGTACCTGAAAAGGAAGGTAATCAATAGTATTTTTAAATATTATCATATGGTGATTTTTTATGAAGTGCATTATCTGTAATAATGATAAAGAACCAAGTGAATTTAGCAAAGAGCATGTTATTCCAGAATCTGCTGGAAGTTCATATTTTATTGACACGGTTTGTAAAGATTGTAATAATCTGTTGGGAAGAACTATTGATAATAAATTTTTAGATAATTTTTTTGTTAAGCTATACTTGTCTAAATTCAATATCAAAAATAAAAAAGGAAAACTTCCGAAATTATGGACTACCTTGTCTGCAAGAAAAGATTCTAAAATTAAAGGAATTCCTCAATACAATCCATTTAATAATAAATTTAATGGTTGGAAATATAATAATGCTATAACTGATTTGAAAGGTAAAGCACATTTAGTATTTGATTCTAAAGAAGATATCGAAGATGTTTTACGTGAATTTGGAGATGATGAGTTACCGAAAGATGAAATTAGAAAAAAGTTTTATGAGGGTGATTATTCAGATGAACATCAGGAATTGGTGCTTCATAGAGAGGTTTATTTAGAGGAGTTATTTTTTGAAGCTATTAAAATAGCTTATGAATTTGCATCATCTATTCTAGGTGAAAATTACTTAAACGATCCATTTGCAATTGAATTTCGTGAAATATTATTAAACTCTTCAAATTATACTTTTGACGATATTAATAAATATTTTTTCAATTTTAACTATGAGGATTCAATATTTAAAGACACACTACATAGCATATTTTTAATGAGGGTTGAAAATTCGCTTGTTGTATCTATAAATTTATTTAATTGTTTTGTATTTTCAGTAGAAGTTTCAAAAAATTTGAACTTAATCCCAAAAAATCTATTTGGTAATTTTTTATTGGTTAATTTGGATGAATCATTCTCTGAATTCAATATAATTGGTGATGATTTAAAAATTTTAGAATTAAAGGATAGGTTAAAAGGAACATAGGTTTTAATAATATTAAAAAAGGAAATAGTGTAAAATAGTACTATGTTATTTTACTACCTTTTTTAGTTCAGTGTTTTGGATACTATTAACAATCATCATAATGAATGAAGGCACCCGATATAATAATTTATTATATATCACTAAAAAAATTCCACAACCCACTAAAACTTGAAATCCTTGAAAAATTTAAGTAAGCTATGAGGAATGGTATTCTCAAGATTATAAAATGCATGATATTTTTTATGACACCACTTGCAGAGTGTTATGCCGTTATCATGATCAAGGCGTAGGTGTATAAAATTCTTAAACGAGAACACATGATAAGTCCTGATGGATCTCCACAAAAAGCAGCACTCACCACCCTCAGTCCTTATACACTTTGGTATTTGTCTTCATCCATGTTGTTTTGTAAACGTCAATCTGTTCTCATGAAGTTCACCTGTAAAAAAATGTGGGGTAGCTATTTATACTAAAAGGTAAAAAAGTTAAAATTGTAAAATAAAAATTGAAAATTATTTTACTACCTATTAAATAGAAAGTAATTGTTTTGGATTGTATTAAAGTATTTTTTTAGACCTCAACAAAAAATTTAAAATGCTTGATTTCAATGTTTTTATTTGCTTTCAATCACTCGATAGGTTTTTGGGAAAACTTAGGTTTTTCCTTTGGTCTTGAAAATCACACCTGATTTTTGATGACCGGATAGTGTCCTAGGCATTGTATCAATGTATCTGATTTTTAAGATTTGAATGAGGCCCTTTTATTTTTATAAAATTTAAGTATAATTATTTATTATTTACTAAATTCTGTTTAAATCAATTTAAAACATTGTTTAGTTAAAATAACTTTATTATTTATACTGATTATATGATTTATACATTTATTAATATATACTTTGCTATTTATCAATCGGACTTGAATTTGTAAAAATTCGTAAAATCGTTTGCTTTAAGCAAATTTCTTGTAAAAAGTGATATTAAAAATTTAAAGTTGGATTATATGAATATTGGATTTATACAATAATTAACTGGTCATTTTAAATATAAATGATTATTTTCACCAAATTTAATTCCTTATCTGAAAAATCAATTTCACTGAATAAAATCTAAAATTATCAAAAAAATATTACATTATCCACTTGTTTACCACAAGTTAAGCGATAATATTTTTCTAATCAATTCAAATCCAACAAAAATCATTCAATTTACAAATTCAGACAGTAAACATCATTATTTAGGAAGTTACCAAATTTTTTAAGCTATTTTTAAATTCAACCAAAAAACCGTCCTAAAAAATCAAGGTAACCAAAAGGTTACCATCACTTAAATTAGCAATAAAAAACTAAAAACACGTACTTATTTTAATAAAGAGTAAACTATCCATAAATAATAAAAATACAAGTTTTAACCAAGAATTAATTGATTTAAACAAAAAATTCAAAAATAATTAAAAGTAGTAATGTCCGAGACATTGATACAATACATCATTATTTAAGGTGTTAACTTGAGGTTCTTTTCACGAAAAACGAAGAATAATGCAAATTTTCAAAATAGAATTTGCATTTAAAATTGTAAAAAATATTGTGATAAAATGAAGAATTCATCAAAAATATTACTTGGGTTTATGCTGGTAATGATGATTTGCTGCGTTTCAGCAGTCAGTGCAACCGACATAAACAGCACAGACGATGCAATAATCACTGATGAAATCATAGTTGATGATGTCAGTGAAATCGTCGAAGACGTGGGAATTGATGATGCCTCAGATGACGTTGTTGATGAGGAAATTAATGATGTCAGCGATGATGTTGTCGGTGAAAATTTACGCGGTCCTGATACTGGTAAAGTAAATAATGTAGCATACACTAATTATTTTAATCCTACAACTGGTGTTTTAACTAATACTGCTGCAACTACTTTAACTTTTACAGGAAACTTTAATCAAAAAGCATTCCCTAACTTCATAATAAATAGGGCTGTTACAATCAATGCTAATGGCGCAACATTTAATGATGTAGGGTTTAATCTAATTGGAGATAGCATAACTTTAAATCGAGGAACATTCTATTCAACTCAAAATGTTGCAGGTACTGCAACAATTAATGTTGAAGGAAATAATGTGAAAATAGATGACGTAAATATAAATGTTAATGTGCCTGCAGATGCTGATTTCTTTGCTATTGATGTTGCAGGTGCAAATGGAACACAAATTTTAAATAGTGAAATTGTTTATAATTGTCCTTATGTTAATGGGGATAATACTAATTATGTAATCAGAGCTAAAAACAGTCCGGACATAGTTATATTTGGAAATGTAATTTATGCGGGATTGCCTTTAAAAACTGTTGATTATTGGAGTGGAACACGATTCGGTATGGATATGGATTTGGTTGCAGGAATCGGTCTTGAAAACTGTAACAGATTCAACATTACTTTAAATGATTTAAATATTATAATTTCAAATTACAGCGACTCTTTCCCAACTTTAGATTCAATAATTGTTTTAGACTCTGAAAATGGAACAATTGCTCACAATTGGATAGATGAAATTGATGATGTAACTCCTATTGGTGGTGCAAGTTATTTATATACTATAGATGTTTATCGCTGTGATAATCTATTAATTGATGATAATGACCTTAATTTAACAAGTTATGGTGGAACTGTTATACCTGGTACTATTAATGGTACTGGTGCCGCTTATGGTATTCAATTGACTGGCGGATATACAAATGTAACCTTATCTAATAACGATATCCACACTAGAAATAATGGTCCTAATTGTGGTATTTATTCACAAAACTTTGCTGGTGCGACTGATTTAAAGATTATTGATAATACTATTTATGTGGAAGGTAATGCACTTACTAGTCATTCATGGTCTTTAGTCACTGGTATTGAATTACAAGATAATGCGGCATATATTGCAGGTAATACTATAACTGTCTATAATAAGGCTACATTTAACCCTGGTGATAATGTATATGGTATAAGTTTCTCACAATATGGTACTGTATCTCCAAAAATGGAAATTACTAATAATAATGTTAATGTAATTAATGGCGAGTTTGCTATATACATTCAGTATTCTCAAGATTCTGAGGCATATGAAAATTGTTTAAATACATCATACCATCATGGTGATGATGCAGTATATGATAATGGTGACATAGATATACATGATAATTATTGGTGAATAAGATAATAGATAAGTAATTTTTACTGTGGAGTTATTTTAACTCCTTTTATTTTTTATGATAATATGAGAAAAAGAATATTATTTATATTGGTATTGTTTATTGTAATTATATCTGTAAATGCAATTTCTGCAACGAATATTAATAATACAATTTCTGATAATGTTTTAAATCAGGAATCTGAAGATATTCAAGTTGTATCAGAAATAGAGTTTGATGAGAATCAAAATTCGCTTTCTAATGTAATAAATCATGATATAATTTATGTGGGTCAAAATGATGCTGAAGATGGTGGAAATGGATCTTATGAAAATCCTTTTTCATCACTGAAATTTGCTTGTGATTATGTTTCTGGACAGGATACCGTTGAAATAAACATGTTAAATGGAACATATTATGTGGGGTCTGAATTAAAATTTGATACTAACAATTTAATTATTAATGGAATTAATGGTAATGTAATAATCAAAAATGAATTAACTACTAGATCCAAACAAGCAATAGAATTATTGTCACCTTCTTCAAACTGCACTATTAATAATATTATTTTTGATGGATCTAATTGGACTCTTACTTTTAATAAGAATGCATTTTTCACTCCATTTAAAGGAGATGCTAATTTAGTTGAGTATAATAATTGTACATTTATTGGCGGTCCTAAAATGAAATTATATGGTGCTAGTGAATTCAATTTGAAAATGATAAATTGTACTATTGAAAATTTTAATAATCAATTTATATTTTCCAGTAATTTTTATAATGGAGATAATCCAAAAAGTACGGATTATAGGTTTGTTTATTTTGAAAATTGTATTTTTTTAGATAATAAAGTAAATAAGATAGCTAGTGCTATATCGATTAATAAATCAGTAAATATGGATGGTATGTGGTTTGGCGAAAATGAAATTCCCGGTTATTTGTTAGAACTTACGGCTTATACCCCACAGAATACATATGATAATCCAATGGATATACCGATTACAAAATATGCAATATTTAATGTAACTGAAAAGTATTTAGGCAATAATCAATATGAAATCATTGGTACATTATGCTGGAATGGTACCAATGATACTGTTGGAGATGCATTTGCTCCGAGGACTGTTGCTTTAACATCAACTACTGGGAATATTTCATCTAATGCTACTTTAGAAAATGGTATTTTCAGAGCAGTTTATACAAGCAATTCTTCAGACAATAAAGTTACTGCAACATTGGATTATCAGCCTATTGAGTTAAACTTTGCAAATGTTGATTTCCAAGTTGATGCTCCATGTATTTATTATGGGGATGACCAAAACATTACTGTTACTTTACCTCAGGCAATGAATGCAACTATTAGCATCACAGTAAATAATAAAACATATGAAGTGAAAACCAATAATATTTCCACTACTTATAAAATTGATGATGTTATTTTGACTGAAGGCAAATATGATGTGAATGTAACTATTGAAGCATTAGTGAATGAGGTTCATATTCATGGAATTAATTCCACTCAATTAATTGTATCTAAGGTATCTGATTATACTTTTAATCCAATTGCACCTTCTCAAGAAGTTAGAGCAGGGTACTGGGTAGAAATTTCCATTGAATTGCCTGACGATGCTTCTGGTGTAATCACAATCTCTGTTGAAGATGGAAATGCAAGTTCATATCTGGTAAATGGTAGTTTGGATGTTAGTGTCCTCATATCTAAAGTGGGAGATAATAAAATCATCATTAACTACACTGATGACAATAAATATGCTTCAGATTATAGGGAAGTTCACATTACTGCTTACAATGAAACTCCAATGATAGAAATTACAATTCCAACTGATGTGAAAGTAGGAGATTCAGTAGATATTGGTATTACATTGCCTGATGATGCTACAGGAATTGTTCTTGCAACTGTTGGTGAAAACAAATACTGGGGAGAACTTATTGATGGAGAAACAACCATTAAAGTTCCAAATGTATCAGAAAATGTAACCGTGACAGTAAAATACTTGGGTGATGGTAGGTATGTGGATTCAACAGCTAATGCTACTTTAGAAGTCACCGAAAAAGCAGATGCCAACATTAAAATAGAAATCCCTGATGATATTAAAGTTGGTGACACTATTGTTATTAATGTCACTGCTGATAGCGATGCTGTTTTAGAAGTTTTAATCAATGGCGAAGCACAAAAAGTCATTGATGGAGGAGTAACTTACACTATAGATGCAGCTGACACATATGATGTTGTCGTAAGAGCTAATGAAACTGCAGAATATAAATTTGATGTGGAAATGGAAACTTTCGACGCTTCTAAATTAGATAGTACTGTAACTGTAATTGTAACTGATGCTAAAGTTGGTGAAACAGCAACTGTTAGCGTTAATGTTACTGTTGGTGCTACTGGTATTGTTCTTGTCGGTGTTGGTGATGAGATTTATGCTGTTGATTTAGCAGATGGAAACACTATTGAAATGGCTTTGGATGAAGCTGGAAATTACACTGTTGTTGCTACTTACTTGGGTAATGATAGATATTACGGATCTTTATCTAATTTAGCTACTTTGAAAATCACTGAAAAGGCTGATGCTAACATTAAAATAGAAATCCCTGCTAATGCAAAAGTTGGTGATATCATTATTATCAATATCACTGCTGATAGTGACGCAGATTTAAGAGTCATAATCAATGATGTAGACCAAACTATCAATAATGGTACAGTAACTTACACTGTCGATAAAGCAACTCTTTACACTGTTGTAGTAATAGCAAATGAAACCGCAGACTACAAAGAAGATGTGGAAGTTGAACTTTTCGAAGCCACAAAAGCAGACGCAACTGTTACAATCACTTTACCTGAAAATATCACTGCAGGCGAAGACATGGTAATTGGTGTTGCAACTAACAGTGATGCTAAAGTCACTGTCTTAATCGACGGTGAACAACAAGAAGTTGTTGCAGGCAATGTTACTATTACTGCTATTGCAGGCCTTCATGACATTATCGCATATGTAAATGCAACTGAAGCATATAATGCCGCAATCGCATTCGAATCATACAATGCAGATAAAAAAGTTGCCACCCTAAATATCGCAGGCAATAATGTTATTGTCGGTGAAAAATCAACCATTAATGTAAATATTACAGAAAATGCTACTGGATTTGTTATTATCTCTGTTGATGATGAAACATTCTACATGACCGAATTTACACATACAAACACTGCTAGCATTGATGTATTATTTGATAAAGCAGGCAATCATACTGTTTCCGCAACATATTTAGGTGACCAAATTTATGACATTGCTTACAGTGATGAAATCACTATTGATGTAAGTGAAAAAGAAGTTGTTGATGCTAACATTACCTCTCCTGTTGACTTCAAGATTGGTGAAGAGGCTAACGTGACCGTAAGCATTCCTGATGCAACCGGTAACGTATCTGTAATTGTTGATGGTATTGAAACTGTTGTGCCATTGGATGAAAATGGAACTGCTGTTGTGCCTGTCAATGTGACCGGTGGCGAACACAGTATTGTTGTAGTCTACTCAGGTGACAAAGATCACGCACCTGTTGTAAAAACCGCTACTTTCTATGCTGAGGAATTAGACAGTGAGTTCACTAATCTTACTGTTTCCGATGATTTGGTAGTTACTGGTGTATTGGTAAATTCATTAGGAAATCCTATTGCTAATGCTACAATTGCATATGTTGTAGGAAGCAAATCCGGCAACTTAACTACCGGAACCGATGGTTCATTCACTATTGCTGGTGAAAGTAATGCTGTACTGTCCGTCGATTATGCAGGAAACGATTATATTGTCGGATCTAATTTCACAATCAAATTCGGCGACCTCGAATCTGCAAGATTGGCTTCAGAGTTCAATGTTACTGAAGGAATTTCCATCAAAACCTATGCTGTTGATTCAAAAGCAGGTGAAGTTGGTCAGACCACCTCATTTAGATTAACAGACTCAAATGGAAACCCAATTGTAAATGCAACAGTCAAATTTGCATACAAGACAGTAATACTGAACAGGACAACTGACGAAAATGGTATTGTATTTATTGGAATCAACACACAAATCGCTCAAGAAGCATTATGTGCATTATCCTACCTGGGCGACGAAAAACACAATGCAACATTCGTAGCATTCAGCTTCGACATCCAGAAAAAACCAATAACAATATCAGCAGCAGCAAAATCCTACAAAGCCAGTGCAAAAACCAAGAAATACACAGTTACTTTAAAAACCGAAAAATGCAACTCAAGAGACGGCAAAGTCTACCTCAGTGCAGGCAAAAAAGTAACTCTGAAACTCAACGGCAAAACATACACTGCTAAAACCGACAAAAACGGTAAAGCAACATTCAGCCTTAAAATAACCAAAAAAGGCAAACAAACTGCCAAAATCAGTTTCGCCGGTGACAAGACATACGCATCTGCAAGCAAATCTGTAAAAATAACAATTAAATAGTGAGATTACATATCTCACTACCATTTCTTTTTTTGATGCTATTTTTTAAGGAGGGAGATTTAATTGGATTTTAAAAAGTTCCTTTTTTTATTTTTGTTGATATTATTGATTATGGGAATCAGTAATGTTTCAGCAGTTGATGATACTAATATTTCCTCAAGTCAAGATGTTTCTTCAATTGAAAACCCTAATGATGTTGAGTTGTATGGGGTAAATAATGTTGAAGATACAATTGTTTATGGGGTTAATTTAACAAAAACTATTGAAAATTCTATTTCTTCTCAAGAATTACTTCAAACTAGTCAATCAGAAGATATTATCACAGTAAATAATTGGGAAGAATTACAATATTATTGTTCTTTATCGGATAAAGATTATACTTTAAAATTAAAAGAAAATACTAATTTTTATCCTTCTGAGCCTAATTATCAAATTGTAATTAATAATAATGTGAAAATTATTGGAAGTGATGGAGCATATTTTGGTGATTCTTGTCCACGTAATGCTTATATTAAGGATGGGCATTATGTTGTTGATGATGGGGATCCTATTAAATATGCACCAATTATTGTTCCGGATAATAATCGTAGGGGTTTAACATTAGAAAATATTACTTTCAAATGGATTTATGTATTTTATAGTCCGGATGGGGTATTTCTTCAAATGGGAGGTAATGCAAAGAATGTTATTAAAAATTGTGTATTTGAAAATATTAATACAATGATGGGGCATTCTTGTATTGTTTATCTTAAAAAAGGAGATGCTCTTTTAGAAAATTGTTCATTTACAAATTGCACTACTGATTTTGGTTGTGTAAGTGTTTACAATAAAGATAGTTATACCAATGCACGCATGGTAGTTAAGGATTGTTATTTTGAGAATAATTTTGCAAGAACCGAACCAGGTTGTATTAATAATTGTGCTATTTTAACTGTTTATAATACTACTTTTTATAAAAATCGTGCGAGTGTCTGGGCAGGGGCAATTCATACACATTATTATGCTAGTGCGACAATTTATGATTCTACATTTATAGATAATGTTGCGGGGTGGAATGGTGGAGCATTGTACACTTATAGTGTTTTAAAAATTTATAATACTTCTTTTATAGGCAATAATTGTACTACAAATAATGGTGGTGGTGCAATTGGAGCATGTAAACATATGTCAGCACCTCATGTTTATATTGAAAATTCGTATTTTGAAGAAAATGAGAATTTATGTTGGTCTTTAGATGAACTTTCAACTACTGGAACTGGTTGTGGTGGTGCAATTTCTTTGATGGATGAAGGTTCACTTGAAGTTAGAAATTCTATTTTCGTTGCAAATGCGGCAGCTAATGGTGTTGCAATAAATGCTAGAACGGGCGGACCAGTATATGGATCTCCAGATGTTATTATTGTAAATAATACTTTTATTAATCATACTCGTGCTGGAGATACATTAATGGTAGATTTAGATGACACATTATGCAATATTTCAGATAATTATTATTTAGGTAATTCAATTGTATTTTCAAATCTAACATTAACAACATTAAATGTGGATAAAGATCAATCAACTTTACAAATCACTGCTAGTTTAACTCATCCTTCATATTATGATTCAGATATTTTAGATAAAACTTTATATGATGTTTATGTTAATGATAAATATGTTAAAACTGTTAATTCTACAATTTTTACTTTAGATTTCGGAGATTTTGATATTTGTGATGTTTATGTTATTCCTACAATTTCAAATAGAAAATCAAATGTAGTAACTCTTGTTAGCACTCGTGAATATATTTTTGTCTCTAAATTAGGCAATGATAATAATAATGGAGATTCAAGGAATAATCCAGTTAAATCAATAAAAAAAGCATTAGAATTGGCTAAAAATTGTCAGAATATTATTATTTTGGATGGGGAGTATAGTGAAAGTTTAGAAATTAATTATAATGTTACTCTAAAAAGCGAGGGTGATGTCGCATTTACTGATAAAATGTCATTCAATGTCATTGATGCTAATTTCACTTTAAAAAATATCAACATTAATAATTTAAATTCAAAATACTTCATTAGTCAGCAGAATAATAATTTAATCATCGATAATTGCATTTTTGAAAATAATTGTGCATCTTCACTTATTGGAGCTAATTCAGTTAAAATAACCAATTCAATTATTAAAAACAATAAAGCATTAATTATTAACACTACTGGATTTGCGACAATCACTAACTCAATATTATTGAATAACACTGATTTAATCAGTCAAAATGCAGATTATAATTTAGATTACAATTGGTGGGGAAATATAATAGAAAATTACAATTTAACTCCATATAATAAAGTAAATAATTGGTTAGTTTTAAATGCATCCGCTAATGTTAATTGCTTAGAAGTTAATCATGTTGCTTTAATTAACTTTGCATTCAATCTGTTTGAAAATAATACAGTTTCAAAATATGCTAGTTTAAGAAATATTGTATTGTTCATCACTCCGATTAATGGTACTTCAGTCAATTCAACTTTTTCAAACTCAAAAATAGAATATACATTAACATCCCTAAATAATGGAAAGTTAATAGCAGAATATAACAATATTAAAATAGCACTGAATTTTGAATTTGTCAGAACAAATCCAAATATCAATGTCCAGACAGAAAATATCATGGTTGGAGATGATTTAATCATTAATGTTAATCTTCCAAAGGATGCGACTGGTAATCTAACAGTTAATGTTGATGATGCTTGTCAAAATAAAATCATCAACACTAACAATCTGATTTTTACTTTTAAAAACATTAAAGCAAATGAGTATATTGTTAATGTAATCTATTCTGGTGATGATAAATACTTATCCAAAGAAATTAACACCTCACTGACTGTTTTCAAACATGATTCAACAACAAATTTGGATATTGGAGTTGTTAATGTAGGTGAAGATGTAGTTTTAACAATAACTACTTCAAATGATGCTACAGGTAATATAACTCTTAAAATCAATAATCACACTGAAACATTAATATTAAACAACTCTAAAACATATTATACAATTAAAAACATCACTCGTGGGGATTATATAATTTCTGCAACTTATAATGGGGATGAAAAATATTTATCAAGCAGTGACTCAAACTTTATTGAAGTGGATAATTTAAATGCAACACTAAATGTTGTAATTATGGACATCGTTTATGGCGAAACAGCTTTAATTCAACTTACAATAAATGATGATGCAACAGGCAATGTAAGTGTCAGCGTGGACGCAATCACAAATACTAGCATTGTCCAAAATGGTAAAGCAAATATCGAGCTCAAAAATTTAGAAGCTGGTCTAAAAGAAGCAATCGTTTTCTACACTGGTGATAATGCATATTTTAACAAAACACTCAAAACTAATTTCACAATAAATAAAGCTAATCTTGCATTTAACATTTCATCTAATGATATTAAAATAGGTCAGGATGCTATAATTCATATTAAAGTTCCTGCAAAGACAAGCGGTACTTTCACAATCAACGATGAGGTATTTAAGATTCCATTATCCGGCATTGTCGAATACATTATTCCTGATTTGGAAGTGGGCGAATATGTGATTACTGCGGTTTATAATGGCAATAACTATTACACAGTTTCAAATTCCACTTCATTTAAAGTTTTAGAATATCCTATCCCGCAATGGCAAAATGACGGATTTAACAGTGAAAACACCGGCCAATCCCCATACGAAAGCAACACAAATGGAGAAATGCAATGGATTAACAGAATTAATGAAGAAATCGTTGGCAATTTAGTTATTGATAGTGAAGGAAATGTCTATGTTGCAACAAGTTCTAAAGTGTATTCTTTTGGTAATAATGGTAATTTAAGGTGGAACTTCACATCTGAATCTTTAGAAGGCAATTTCTCCGGTTTATGTGTAGGCCGTGATGTAATTGTTGCACCAAGTGCAGGAGACACACTATACTTCATTAACCAAACTAACGGTTTTAAATATGGTTCCTCTAACTTGTATCAGGGATCCAGCTTATTTGCACCAACTATAGATTCAAATTCCAATCTATATATCGCAAGTGAATATCAATATGATTCCAATACTTATAAACTTGTTAAAATTCCATATAAATCATGGGAATATGGTGGAGAAATCAAATATGCTGATTTAGGTAAAACACAACCGTTATCTTCACCAGTAGTGAATGATGACATTATTGTTGTACTATCTGAAGGTAAACTTGGGGTACTTGATGCAAAAACATTGCAATTCAAATTCATCAAATCAGGAGATTATGCAAGTATAAAACCAATAATTGGCGAAGGCAACATAATCTATGCAGTTTTAGGCAATTATATAGTTGCATATTCATCTGCTGGTGCTCAATTATGGAAAACCAAAGTAACTGGAGGAGTGGGAAAAGAATTAGTTTTAGACTCTGAAAACGGATTATATTTCATAAATTCAAAAGGCAATTTGTATAAATATGATTTAATCACAAGTAAAGAGTCTCTAGTTTCTAATCTACAAATAACCTCTGGTATTTTAATCGGAAGTAATGGCAATTTATATTTAGCATCAAATAATATATTTTATGAATTAAATCCAACAGGGGATATTTTATGGAAATCCATTTTAGAATATAATATTACAGGCAGTCCAGTAATGGATAAAAATGGTTCAATATATGTTACTACCAATAATTGTCTCGTTGCTTTAAATTATGCTCCTTTAAAAGATCCGAATATTAATGTCAGTGTTAATGATGCTTTCGTTGGAGATGATGTAACAGTTAATGTTAGCATTAACAATCAATGCCTTGGTGATATAATAATCACAATCGATGGAAAAACTTACACAGAAACAATTAATAATCAAGGAATATTCATAAAAACACTTTCTAACTTAAAAGCAGGCACACATAATATATGTGTTGAATTTGCTGGTGATTTAAGATTTGCTAATGCAATCGTTTATTCTAATTTCACAGTATATAAATATGACTCTAACTTAACAGTCAACACTTCAGACATTTTTGTGGGTGAAAGTTTAGTCTTCGACATTAGTTTAGCAAGTGATGCGACAGGAACAATCACTTTAAATTTAAACAATCAAAACTACACAGCCAACAAAGATAATAAAATCATCATCGAAAACTTATCTGCAAAAAATTACAATTATACTTTTGTCTATTCTGGTGATGACAAATACGAATACAAAACATTAACGGGTTGTGTATCTGTAAATAAAGTAGATACTAATTTATCGGTTAATGTGGCTAGTATTAATGTTGGTGAGGATGCTATTGTTAATATTAAAATGCCAGACAATGTTGAAGGCAATGTAACAACCATTATTAATGGTGAAAATTACTCTGCTGCTGTAAACAATGGTGTTTCAAAAATAAGTATCCCTAATTTGAAAGCAGATAATTATACGATTTCAGTTTACTTTATCAGTTATAAATATATTGATTGTGTAAATACTACTTCATTTAGCGTAACTAAAGTTAAACTCGTAGAATATGTGTTAAATGTTAATGGTACTGTTTTCACACTCAATTTACCTTCTGATGCTACAGGCACATTTACAGTTAATGTTAATGATAAGAATTACACTCAAAATGTAGTTGGTGGTAATGCTATTTGATGATGTGGCTTTAAGTATTGATAAATTGCCCTCCAATATCTCTGTTTTAGTGGATAATATTAATGTTGGCGATTCTGCAGTTGTAAACATTACTGTTAGTGTTGTTTCAGGAAAAGTAATGGTGAGTGTT
This sequence comes from uncultured Methanobrevibacter sp., assembly GCF_902764455.1. Classification (NCBI taxonomy): domain Archaea; kingdom Methanobacteriati; phylum Methanobacteriota; class Methanobacteria; order Methanobacteriales; family Methanobacteriaceae; genus Methanobrevibacter; species uncultured Methanobrevibacter sp. The sequence continues at coordinate 9,084 of NZ_CACWVY010000035.1, read as the reverse complement.
GATAATAATGATTATAATGTTTCTGTTAATAATTATAATGGTCAGTTATTGATTCCTGATTTAAGTGCAGGGGATTATACAGTTATTGCTAGATTTTTGGGTGATGATATTTATAGTTCTTCTTTTAACACTACTTCATTTGCTGTGTCTAAGATTAAACTTTCAAAGCATGTTTTAAGTGTAAATGATACTATTTTCATAGTTAGTTTACCTTCTGATGCTATAGGTGAATTAATTGTTAATGTTAATGATAAGAATTAATTTGATGATGTGGCTTTAAGTATTGATAAATTGCCCTCCAATATCTCTGTTTTAGTGGATAATATTAATGTTGGCGATTCTGCAGTTGTAAACATTACACTTAGTGTATTTTCGGGAAAAGTCACAATTACAGTAAATGACAAAGACTATGATGTTACTGTTGACAACTATGTTGGCCAATTAGTTATTCCTGGTTTGGCTGTAGGCAATTATACGGTCATTGCTAAATACTTAGGTGATGATACATACAATTATTCAATAAACACTACCCCTTTCAGTGTTTTAAAAGTTGAAGTGACTATAAATAATGAAACAATTGTCATTTCAGAATCAGCTGATACTACCAGTTACAGTATTAATTTACCTTCTGATGCTACAGGTAATTTTACGGTTGTTGTTGATGGTGAAAACTATATTGTTGAATTAGTTAATGGTAAGGCTACTGTTAGTATTCCTCAATTAAGTGTTGGTTCTCACAACCTTACTGTTATCTATTCTGGTGACAGCAAGTATTCTTCAATATCCAAATCAGGTAGCATTAATAAGACTGCACCTCAGGATGTTCCAGTTGTTAAGTTAACTGGATCAAATCTTAACATGCTCTACACCAGTGGCAAGTATTATAAAGTCAGATTAACAAGTGATGGTAAAGCGTTAGCTGGAAAAAACATTAAAATCACTATCAATGGTAAAACATACAGTAGAACTACTGATAGTAATAGTTATGCTTCACTAAAGATTAGTTTGCCTCCTAAAACATATAATGTTAAATCAACCTACAATAATGTCTCAATTACTAATAAGGTTGTTGTTAAAAACATTATTCAAGCGAAAAACATTAACTTTAAAAAATCAGCAAAATCTCTTAAAATCAAGGTAAACTTGAAAAAAGTGAATAATAAATACTTGAAAGGTAAGAAAGTAACCTTAAAATTCAAAGGCAAAACCTATAAAGTTAAAACCAATAAAAAAGGAGTAGCAACATTTACTATTAAGAATAATGTTCTTAAAAAACTCAAAGCAGGTAAAAAATACACATATAGAGTTACTTATCTAAAAGAGGGTGTAAGCAAAAAAATTACAGTTAAAAAATAGGGAATTATTCTTTCTCTATTATTTTTTTTTATAAGATGGAGGTATATTTTTTTATGAATTTTAATAAATCCTATTTTATTTTAATATTTTTCATCTTAATTTTGAGTATTGGTGCAGTATCTGCAAATGAAATTGATTCAGGTAATGTTACAATGTCTGACGATATTTCTGAAATCAATTCAAACAGTCAATGTTTAGATGAAATTGAGAGTGTTGATTCATCGGATTTGTTAAAGAGCGATGAACCTGATGAAATTATTGTTAATGATTGGGATGAATTACAGTATTATTGTTCTCTAACCGATAAGGATTATACTTTAAGATTAAAAGAAAATACAAATTTTTATCCCTCTAGTCCGACAGATTCGAATTATCAAATTAAAATTAACAATAATGTGAAAATTATTGGATCTGCGGGATCATATATTGGGGATTCTGAGTTCCATAGATGTTATGTTCCCTCCGATGGTTTTCGTTATGTTGTAGAAGGTGGAGAATTTGTTACATATACTCCAATTGTTGTTCCAGATTATAATAAAAAAAGTTTAACTTTAGAAAATGTTACCTTTAAATGGGTTTACCTTCAATATTCCCCTGATGCAAAGTTTATACAACTGGGTGGAAATGGAAATTATATATTTAAAAATTGTAATTTTGATTATATAAATACAGTATTAGGTAATGGTGCAGTAATCGCTCTTAAAAAAGGGGATGCAATTTTAGATAATTGCTCTTTTGTTAATTGCAATATTCCTAAAGGATTAATCACGGTTTCTGAACTGCAACCGATGGTTGTTCGCGATTGTTATTTTGCAAATAATTTTGCATATGAGCATACAACTTGCATTATGAATTGGGGTAAATTAACCATTTATAATACTAAATTTTATAAAAATCGTTCTGCCGCATGGGCAGGTGGAATAACCACTTATGGTGCAGGTATTACAAATATTTACAATTCTAACTTCACGGGCAATGTTGCCGGTTGGAATGGTGGAGCATTATACGTTTATAATATTGCAAATATCTATAACACTACTTTTGTGGATAACAATTGCACTACCAATAATGGTGGAGGTGCAATCGGGGCTTGTAAATATAGTGGAATTCCAAGAATTTATATTGAAGATTCATTATTTAAAAATAATAATAATTTATGTTGGGCTTTAGATTCACTTTCAACAACTGGAATTGGTTGTGGTGGTGCAATTTCTCTTATGGATGAAGGTTCACTTGAGGTTAGAAATTCACTTTTCATTGCAAATTCTGCAGCTTATGGCACTGCGATAAATGCCAGGGATGGAGGTCCACAGTATGGGTCTCCTGATGTCATAATTGCGAATAATACATTTATCAATCATACTCGTGCCGGAGATGTATTATATATAAATTTAAGCGATACTTTTTATAATGTTTCAGGAAATAAGTATTTTGGCAATTCAATTGAATTTTCTAATTTGACATTAACATCAGTTAGTTCAGGTAATGAACAAGCAACCTTAAAGGTCACTGCCAGTTTGGCACGTCCAGATTTTTATGAAGAGGATATTTTAGATAGGACTTGGTATGATGTTTATATTAACGACGAATATGTTAAAACTGTAAATACGACCACGTTTACTATTGATTTTGGCGATTTTGATATCTGTGATGTTTATGTCATCCCTATGATTTCAAATAGAAAGACTAATGTGGTAACCGTTACCAGCACTCGTGAGTATGTTTTTGTCTCCAAAAATGGCAGTGATGATAATAGTGGTAAATCAAGGGATGCTCCGGTAAAATCTGTCCGCAAGGCTTTGGAGTTGGCTCAAAACTGTAAAAATATCTTAGTTTTGGATGGTGAGTATAGTGAACGCTTGGATATCTCTTATGATGTTGCCATTAAGGGTGAAGGCAATGCTGCATTTACCGATCAAACATCCTTCAACATTAGAAATTCTAATTTCACTTTAAAGAGGATGGAAATCAATAATTTAAACAATGATGCTTTCATCAGTGAGTCTAATGGTGCGGTAATAATTGAAAATTGCATTTTTGAAAACAATCATGCTTCCAAACTTATCGACGGAGATTCAATCACTGTTTCCAAATCAATTTTCAACAATAACGATGCATTACTGGTAAATAATCAAGGTTTTAGCTGCATTAAGGATTCAATTATCTTAAACAACACCAACATCATTCAGGGCAGTTCCAACTATTCCTTAGATTACAATTGGTGGGGCAGCACTTTAGAAAATCCAAATAAACCTGATGATTTAGTCATCAGCAATTGGATAGTGTTGAATGCCACTTCCAATGTTAATACATTGGAGAATAATCATGTTGCTCAAGTGCAGTTCGGATTTTATTTAAACAACACCAAATACATGGATTTGCCTGAAATCAACTTAAGATTAACTCCAATTAATGGAACATGCAATATCAACAGTACCTCTGTCGATTCAAGAGTCACATTTACTTTAACCGGATTTTCAAATGCTTCATTAATGGTAGAGTACAACAATATCAAAACAAGCATTCCTTTTGAGTTTTTAAAGTCCAATCCGAATATTGGCATTAAAACCGCTGACGTGATGTTTGGGGACGATTTAATTGTTCAAATTAACGCGCCTGATGATGCAGGGGGAAATCTGACTGTAACTGTTGGGAATAATACTAAAATGTCTGAAATTTCAGGTTCAAATACTATTTTCACTTTCAATGGTTTAAAGGCAGGCAGTTATATCGTCAATGTCACCTATTCCGGCGATAAGAAGTATATTGAACAAGTTAAAAGCAGCAATGTTAATGTAAATAAACATTTTCCAATAACTGAAATCGATTTAAGCGAAATAAAAGTTAATGAGGATTTACTAATTCAAATAAGTGTTCCTAATGATGCTGTTGGAAATGTTTCGCTTTATATAAATGATGTTCTTGAAACTTTAGCATTAACTGATGCTAAAGCGAATTTCACAATCAGAAGCATCACTCGGGGCGATTATGTTATTGTTGCACTTTATAATGGTGATGAGAAGTACCTGTCAAGTAGTGATTCCATTAAAATTGAAGTTGATAATCTGAATTCATCAATGGATGTGGCTGTAGATGATATTGTTTATGGCGAAACTGCTGTCGTCAATGTTAGATTGAATGACAACGCAACAGGAAACGTTTCTGCTGTTGTTGATGGTTCTATGAATTCCACTAGGATAGTTAATGGTCAGGCAACAATCAGATTATCTAATCTGGAAGCGGGAGTCAATAAAACAGTCACAGTTTTCTATAGTGGTGACGATACCTACTTTAACAGGACAGAAATTTCCAGCTTCACAATTTCAAAAGCCAACTTGACATTCAATATATCTTGTGAGGATATTAAAATAGGTCAGGACGCTGTTGTCAAAATCAATGTTCCTGCCAAAACTGCAGGCACTTTTGCAATCGGCAAAGACCTGCTTGTAATTCCGTTATCCGGCAGCGTAGAGTATGTCATTTCTGATTTGGAAATTGGTGAGTATGAAATCACTGCAGTCTATAACGGCAATGATTATCACACGGTTTCAAATTCCACTTCATTTAAGGTTAGTGAATATCCTGCACCGCAATGGCCAAATCAAGGTTTTGATGCCAGAAACACAGGAAAATCAATATATGAATCTTTCTGCAATGGTGAAATATCATATGCTATAGACTTTAATGACAAGATTATTGGTGATTTGACAGTTGACAGTGAAGGAAATATTTACATCACCACATCCAATGGAATCTATTCCTATGATAATCAGGGTAACTTAAGATACGTTTTTATTTCAGATACTATTGAAGGCAATTTTTCAGGAACTGCAATCGGGCGTGATGTTGTCATTTCTCCGAAATCCGGTGATAAGGTATATTTCATCAATCAGACAACCGGTGAAAAGTATGGTTCTTCAAATATTTATCAGGGATCAAGCATTTTTGCACCAATCATCGATTCGAATGCAAACGTTTACATAATGAGCGAATACCAGGTTACAAATTCCAGGTATTCCTTTGTTAAAATCCCATATCGGGCATGGGAGTTTGGAGGCGAAATAGAATCCATCGATTTGGGCAAATCAGAACCTTTATGCTCTCCAACAGTCAACGACGATATCATTGTTCTTGTCTCAGATGACAGATTAAGGGTACTTGACGCCAATACATTGCAGACACTATTTATCAAATCAGGAGATTATGCAAATGTAAGACCAGTGATTGGCGAGGGCAATGTAATTTACGCTGTTTTAGGCAATTACATCGTTGCTTATTCTATTGCAGGTTCACAAATCTGGAAAACCAAGGTAACCGGTGGAATCGGCGGCAGCTTAGTTTTGGATGATGAGATTGGATTGTATACAGTAAATGCCAAAGGCAATCTCTATCGCTATGACTTGATTGACGGCAGTGGCTCTAAAGTAAGTGATTTAAGGATTACCGGTGGAATTCTAATCGGCAGAGATGGAACACTTTATGTGGGATGTGATAATGAGTTCTATGCAATTGATGCAGATGGAAATGTTTTATGGAAATCTGTTTTGGAATCCAATATTGCCGGCAATCCTATAATGGATAAAAATGGTTCAATATATGTCACCACTGAAAAAGGAATTGTCATTTTGACTTACGCTCCTTTAAAAGACCCTAACATTGTCATTGATGCGGATGATGTTTTCGTTGGTGAGGATGCAACTGTCAACATCAGCATTGACAAGCAATGCCTAGGCGATGTAATCATTACAATCGCTGGTGAAACTTTCGCAGGAGCAATTAACGATCAAGGAATCTTTACCAAATTATTTTACAACTTAAAGGCAGGCGTTTACAATATAAGTGTTAAATTTTGTGGTGATTTGAGATTTGCTAATAAAATCGTTTATTCCAATTTCACTGTAAGCAAATATGATTTAAACTTAACAAGCAATGTCAGCGATATTTTTGCCGGTGAAATTTTGGTCTTTGAGATTAGCTTGCCTTCAGATGCAACCGGAAACGTCATTGTAAACTTAAACAATCAAAACTACAGTGCCGATAAGGACAATAAGATTGTTATAGAGGGTTTGCCTGCAGGAGTATATAATTATACCTTGACTTATGTGGGAGATGCCAAGTATGATTCTAAAACTTTAATCGGCAATGTAAGTGTAGTTAAGGCAGATGCTACTTTAACTGTCGATGCAGATGACATGAGCGTTGGTGAAGATGCTATTGTTAATGTTAAAATGCCTGATGGTGTAGGAGGTAATGTAACTGTTAATGTTGGTGGTAAAAATTACTCTGCAGTCGTTAATGATGGTGTCGCTCAAATTGCGATTCCTGATTTGAAAGCCGGAGAATATATTGTGTCTGTTAACTTTACAAGCGATAAGTATGGGGACTGTACAAACACAACCTCATTTACAGTATCTAAGGTCAGACTCAAAGAAGACGTCTTGAGTGTCGATGGCATTGTCTTTGCCCTTGATTTGCCAAGTGATGCGGCAGGCACATTGACTGTCAAGGTGGGCGATAGGAATTACACTTGCGATGTCATGGGGGGCAGGGCTATCTTAAACATTTCCGATTTGGCTCCTGGAAACTATACTGCACATACAGGTTATAGCGGCGATGAAAAATATGAAAGCATCATCTTTAATGATGCAACTGTTAGGATTGAGAAATTGCAGTCCTCAATTTCAGTTGCAGCGGCCAATATTGACGTTGGTGATGTTGCAACTGTAAACATTACGACAAGCGTAATTTCAGGAAAAGTGATTGTCGCTGTTGCCGGTAGGGAATACAACGTCACTGTCGATAATTATAGGGGCAGATTGTCAATCTCAAATTTAACCCAAGGCTACTACACAGTCATTGCCGAATTTTTGGGAGATGATACATACGGCAGGTCAATAAATGCCACTACCTTAAGTGTTTTGAAAGTGAAAATTCAAGTGGACAATCAAACCATTACTATTTCTCAATCAGATGGTACTGGCTACAGCGTCAATCTGCCATCAGATGCGACAGGCAAATTAACGGTGACTGTTGACGGTACAGAATACACATGCCAATTGGTCAAGGGTAAGGCAACAGTTAAAATCCCTGAACTTGCAGTAGGGCCTCACAATATTACCATAAGTTACTCCGGCGACAGCAAATATGAGGCAATAACTAAATCCCGTGTTGTTAATGTCAACAGGACGGATATAACCAACACTACTGGTGACAACTCAACTAATACTACTCTAGACAATGGAAGCGCTATTGACAATAATACCAACACAAGTGTTAAAGCTGATTCTAATTTGACTGTTGATGTGGAAGATGTTAATGTTGGCGATGATGCAATCATCAATGTTAAATCTTCATTTGAGGATGGTAAAGTCACTGTTAGTGTCAATGGCAAGAATTATCAGCTTATCATTAGCAATTGTGAGGCCAGTGTATCTATCTCTGATTTGGCTGTGGGTAACTATACTGTACTGGCTAAATTCGCTGGAGATGACAAGTTAAATCCTGCTTCAAATTCAACCAGATTCAATGTCTTGAAAGTCAACATTCCTGTAACTGATGAAACTGTCACTGTCCCAAGCGGTGATTCAACAGCCTACTCCATCAGCTTGCCAAGTGATGCAACAGGCACATTGACAGTAACTGTTGACGGCAAAAACTACACAGAAACATTGGCTAATGGTAAGGCAACAGTAAATATCCCAGAACTCACAATAGGGTCTCACAACATTACAGTAACATACTCTGGAGATGCTAGATACTCACCGATAACCAAATCAAGTGTTGTTGTAAAAGAACATGTTCCACTCATCAAATTGACAGGATTTAATCTTAACATGCTATACACTAGCGGCAAGTACTTCAAGGTCAGACTGACCATTGACGGCCAGCCGTTTGCAAGTCAAAATGTCAAAATAACTCTTAATGGCAAGACTTACTCAAGAACCACTAATGTTAGTGGTTATGCTTCAATGAAAATTACTCTGGCTCCAAAAGTCTATACTGTCAAAGCAACCTATGCCAATCTCACAGTTACCAAGAAAGTCACAGTTAAAAGTATCATAACTGCCAAAAACATCAACGCCAAAAAGTCAGCTAAAACAGTGAAAATAAAAGTGACCTTGAAAAAGGTCAATGGCAAATACCTTAAAAACAAGAAAATCACTTTGAAGTTCAACAAGAAGACTTTCAAGGCTAAAATCAACAAGAAAGGTGTTGTAACATTTATCATCAAAAATAGTGTCTATAAAAAGCTCAAGACAAACAAGATGTACGCCTATCAGGTTATTTATGCCAAAGACAAGGTCAAGAAAACTATAAAATTCAAAAAATAATATGGGGAATTTCATTCCTCAACTTTTTTTATTTTTTCATGTAGATTAACCATTTCAAAGATACTATTTTCATACTCAAAATCAATTTAATTGAAAACCCAATCAATTAAAATACTTACATCACTAACCCCAATTAAAATTATTCACTCTTTCTTCAAGTATCGCAATACTTATTTCCGACCATGGTTCCCTTTCGGTAACATAAATTATATATACTTGGTGAATAACTAAAAAAATTACGAAATGGATTTTATAGGAGACAGTTGTTTAATCTATAGAAATAACAAAGAGGTTATAGAAATGTATTACACTACAGACCAGGATTTAATTGAAGATTTTCACTTAAGGTCAGGTCATAGCGTTGGATCTAAAAAATCATACAGGACAGTATTCAACA